>NZ_AEPN01000027.1:0-28847 GCF_000185925.1 Paracoccus sp. TRP
ATCTGGTTCGATCCCGAGATGAGCTGGGAGGCCGCACCAACTGGCAGGCGTGGCCGCCAGCAGAGCTACAGCGACGCCGCCATACAGACGTGCCTCTCGATGAAGGTGCTGTTCGGCATGGCGCTCCGGCAGACGACCGGGTTCGTCGAGAGCTTGTTGCAGCTGGTTGGTCTCGACTGGACGGTGCCCGACTTCAGCACGCTATCTCGCCGCCAGAAGACCTTGGCCGTAAACATCCCCTACCGCGGCTCCAAGGGGCCACTGCACCTGCTGATCGATAGCACCGGCATCAAGGTCGAGGGGGAAGGCGAGTGGCATGCCCGCAAGCATGGCGGTCCCAAACGGCGCGTCTGGCGCAAGATCCATCTCGGAATCGATGAGGAAACACTGGAGGTCCGCGCTGTCGAGATCACCGGGAGCCACATCGGTGATGCCCCTGTGCTACCCGACCTGCTCGGTCAGATCCCGGCGGACGAGCGGATCGGCAGCGTCACCGCCGACGGTGCCTACGACACACGTAAATGCCACGACGCCATTGCCGACCGCGGCGCCCATGCCGTCATCCCGCCCCGCAAGAACGCGAAGCCCTGGAAGACGATCACCGCTGGAGCCGTGGCGCGAAACGAGGCCCTGCGCGCGGCGAAATACCTGGGCCGCGCGCTCTGGCGACGATGGAGCGGATACCACCGCCGAAGCCGCGTCGAGACAAAGATGTATTGTGTGAAGTTGCTGGGGCAGCGGCTCATGGCGCGGGACTTCGACCGTCAGGTCGCTGAACTCCAGGTCCGAATCGCCGTCCTGAACGGATACACCGCGCTCGGCATACCCGTCACGGAAGCTGTGGGATAAGTCCGTCCGGGGAAGGGGGAACCTCGGCCATCACCCGATTTGTGCAACAGAGTCGAAATCGGACAACTTCAGACCCTCCAGAAGCACGTTTTTGCTAACACCTCCAGAGAGCTCTAACGATGGCGTCCATTACTAATGTCAACGTTAAGATTGTTGACATTAAGACAAAGAATCCGCACCCTTCGAATCAGCGGAGCATTCGGAGGGAGGAGCCGAAAATGCTTGCACTATCGTTGGTCCTGAACGGTATCGTTCTGGGCTCGGTACTGCTCTTGTTCAGCCTTGGGCTGACCTTGATCTACGGTGTTGGCCGTATCGTAAATTTTGCTCATGGCGCTTTGTTCAGCGCCGGAGCCATGGCCGGCGTCTGGCTGGTCGCATCTGGCGTTCCGTTCGGCCTCGCGCTGGTCGTCGCGCCGGTGGGGGTGGGACTGATCGGCGTGCTGATCGACTGGGCGATCCTTGCCCGGATCCGCGATCGTCCGATGGTGGACAGCCTGCTGCTGACCTTCGGCCTGGCGCTGCTCATCACCGGGATTCTCTATGAACTTGGCGGTCGCAATGTCCAGATCATGCCCATCCCCCAGGTCTTGGGCGGCGTGATCTCGATGGGTGGCATCAGCCTGCCGGCCTACCGCATCTTCGTCTCGATCTTGGCGGTGGCACTGACGGTTGCGCTGATCCTGTTCCTGAAGAACTCGAAATGGGGCTTGCGCGTGCGCGCCGCCAACGACGACCCCGAAATGGGCGCATGTATCGGCATCGACCGCGAGCGGCTGATGCACTCGGTCGTGGGGGTCAGCGCAGCACTGGCCGCTGCGTCCGGAGTCGCGGCCGCGCCGATCTTCACCGCCCATGCGGTGGTCGGCGACAAGATCCTGATCCTGGCCTTCATGACGGTCATTCTCGGTGGTCTCGGCAGCTTGCGTGGGGCGGTGGTCGCCGCCTACGTCGTCGGCCTGATCCTTGTCTTCGGCGAGGGCTATTTCGGCGGCCAGTTGGCGCTGATGCTGCTGTTCATCATGGTCATGGCGATGCTGATCAACTGGCCGCGCGGATTTTTCGGCGAAGGGAGAACGGAATGACCGGAGCAACCCTATCAGAGCGCCGCACGCGCAGCCGGGGCGGGCTGATCGGCTTGGCCATCGTCGCGCTGGCCGGCATCGTCCTGCCTTTTGCGAGTGCGGGCCAGCCGTTTCTGCTGATGCTGACATCGCATGCCCTGATCGCGGCAATCCTCGCGCTCAGCCTAGACATGCTGACCGGCAATACCGGATTGCTGTCTTTCGGACATGCCGCCTGGTTCGGCTTCGGCTCATACGTCGCGGGGCTGCTGTCGAAAAGCGCCAGTTCCGACATTGTCGTGCTGAGCCTGCTGACGCTGGCAGCCACGGTCCTGGTTGCCGGGGTCATCGGGGCGGTTCTGGTGCGCCAGATCGGCAAGACCTTCGCCATCCTGACCCTTGCGCTCAGCCAGATCATGTTTGCCATCGTCTTCGTCTTCTCCGACATCACCGGGGGCGAGGACGGGCTGCAGGGCATTCCCATGGCCACGTTCCTCGGGATGCAGATCGTCAGCCCGACCACCTGGTATGCAATTCTGCTGGTTGCGCTGCTGCTAGCGCTGGCGGGGGCGTTGCATCTGCGCCGCTCGCCGCTCGGCCGGGCCTGGCTGGCCATCCGTGAGAACGGTGAGCGGGCACGCTTCATCGGCATGAACGTCAACAAGCTGAAGCTGATGTCCTATGTTATCTCGGCCGGGCTCGCCTCTCTTGCCGGTGTTTTGTTCGTGCTGTTCAACGGTGCTACCTCGCCCGATCTGCTGCACTGGCTCGAGTCGGGCAAGGTGCTGATGTATGTCGTCCTCGGCGGCGTCGGCACCATCTTCGGCCCGGTGATCGGTGCGGTGGTCTTCACGCTGGCCGAACATTACGTCAGCACCTTTACCGATGCCTGGCTGATCTATTTCGGCGCGCTTTTTGTGCTGATCGTCATCGTCGCGCCGGGCGGGCTGTTCGGTGGCGCGGCGCGGATCGCCGAACGCCTGTCGGCCCGTAAGTCGGGACGGAGGACCGCGCAATGATCATCCTGGAAGTCAGTGAACTGACCAAGCATTTCGGTGGGTTGAAGGCGGTGAACGGGGTGAACCTGCGGGTGCAGCGGGGATCGATCCACTCGATCATCGGGCCGAATGGCGCGGGCAAGACCACGTTGTTCAACCTCATCACCGGCTCGATCCGTCCCATGTCCGGCACCGTCCTGTTCGAAGGGCAGGACATCACCGGCTGGCCGCCCGAGCGGCTGGCGCGCGGCGGGGTTGCCCGCACGTTCCAGCGCACCAGCATCTTCATGGACCTGCCGGTGCTGGAGAACGTCATGCTGGCGATCCGGTCGCGCGAAGGGCGCTCTGCCGCGCTATGGCAGTCGCACCAGCACGAGGACGAGGACGCCGACGAGGCGCGGGGTATCCTTGCCAGCGTCGGGCTGCGCGGGCGCGAGGATGCGAAGGCCGGAATGCTGGCGCATGGCTATCAGCGCGCGCTGGACATCGCCATCGGCCTTGCGCTGAAGCCGCGGCTGATCCTGATGGACGAACCACTGGCCGGCATGTCGCGCGGCGACCGCGAGACCATCGCCTCGCTGATCACCCTGCTGCGCGATACCATGGGCCTGACCATCATCGTGGTCGAGCATGACGTGGGCATGATCATGCGGCTGTCCGACCGGATCACCGTCATGCAGCACGGCACCGTCATCGCCGATGCCCCGCCCGAGGAAATCCGCGGCAACGAGGCCGTCCGTCAAGCCTATCTGCATGGGAGTTTCGCGGAATGAACGCCGTGCTTCGCTACGACAACCTGTCGGCTTTCTATGGCGTCAGCCAGATCCTGCACGGGCTCAGCTTCGACGTGCCGGCCGCTTCGGTGACCTGCCTTCTGGGCCTGAACGGCATGGGCAAGACCACGACGCTGCGCGCCACCATGGGGCTGGTTGACCGGACCGAGGGCCGGATCACCCTGAACGGCCGGGAAGTGACCGGCCCGACCTTTCGCCGCGCCCAGATGGGGGTGACGCTGGTGCCCGAGGATCGCAAGGTCTTTGCCAATCTGACGGTCGAGGAAAACCTGGAAGTCGCGCGCCGGCCGACCGGATCGGGGCAGGACTTCACCATTGCCGAGGCGGTCGAGATCTTTCCCCGCCTGGGCGAGCGGATGGGCCAGAAGGCCGGCACGATGAGCGGCGGCGAGCAGCAGATGCTGGTCGTGGCCCGCGCCATGCTGGCCAACCCGGCCTACATGATGCTGGACGAGCCGACCGAGGGCCTGTCGCCCAGCTATGTCGGCGCCATCGCCCAATCCATCGAAGAGGCGCGCAAGCGCGGCATCGGGGTCATCCTGGTCGAACAGAGCATCCCTCTGGCGCTTTCGGTCGGGGATGCCTTCCACATTGTCGAGAACGGCCAGATCAGCCGCAGCTACACGCGCGATGAGGCGCTGGCGGATCGGGAAGGGCTGGAGCGGATGCTGACGGTCGAGTGATCCGCACGGGCAAATATAAACGGGTTGAAACGGCGGCTGCCGCCATCGGGCACGGCTGCGCTTCACGGAACAATATTCAGGAACGAGATGAAAACCGAAATCGAATCCAAGGAACTTCTGGCGCGCTACGGGATCGAGACCACGCTGCCGGAACTGGCGGCCTCGCCGGAGGAGGCGCATGCCATCGTCGCGCGGATCGGCGCGCCCTGCGCGCTGAAGGTCGTCTCGGCCGATATCGTCCACAAGGTCGATGCTGGCGGTGTCCGCCTGTCGGTCACGGCGGAAGGGGCGGCGGATGCCTGGCGGTCGATCATGGACGCCTGCAGGGCCTCGTACCCTTCGGCGCGCATCGACGGCGTGCTGGTCGAGGAAATGGTGTCGGCGGGGCTTGAAGTCTTCATCGGCGGGCGGATCGATCCGGATTACGGGCCGGTAGTGCTGTTCGGCGCCGGCGGCAGCGGGGTAGAGCAACGCGGTAAGCCTGTTGCCGCGCTGGCGCCGCTGACGGAGACGGAGGCCCGGTCGATGATCGATGCGGCCTTCCCGGCCCCCTTCGCGGCCGAGGATGCGGTCGGCCGTGTCGCGCTAGTCCGCTGCCTGATGGCGGTGGGCGGGCCGGAGGGCATGCTACTGAACGAGGACATCGCCGAGCTTGACATCAACCCGATCATCCTTTCCGGCGCCCGCGCGGTCGCGGTCGATGCGGTGGCGGGCGGCGAACGCCCTGCCGCCACTCCGCGCGGCGCGGCCGAGACCGCCGCCGCGCTTGACGCCCGCCGTGCCAAGCTGTCCGGGATGGGGGCGCTGTTCAATCCCAAGGCCATCGCTTTCGTTGGCGCCTCGACCTCGCCCGACAAGTTGGGCCATCACATGATCCGCAACCTGGTCGATTTCGGCTTCACCGGCCCGATCTATCCGATCCACCCCAGCGCCGACGAGATCTGCGGCCTCAAGGCCTATCCGACGATCACCGATGCGCCGGACGGGATCGACCGCGCGCTGGTCGCCGTCGCCAGCCATCGCGTGCCCGACGTGCTGGCCGAATGCCGCGCCAAGGGGGTCAAGCTGGCGCAGGTGCTGACGGCGGGCTTCGCCGAGTTTTCCAGCGACAGCGCCGACCTGGAATGCCGGATGCTGGAACAGGTCGCGGACGGGGCGATGCGCATGGTCGGGCCGAACTGCATCGGCACCTTTTCGGCCAGCTCGCGCATGGCGATCGGGGCGGCGCGCTACAACCCGACCGAGGGCGGCGGCATCACTTTCTTCTCGCAAAGCGGCACCTTTGCCGGCGACGTGGTGCGCAGGGCGCAGGTCTGGGGTCTGCCGCTTGGGCGGGCCTTGTCCTGCGGCAACTGCTCGGACGTGGACATGGTCGATCTGCTGCTGCAGGCCGCGCAGGATCCCGAGACGAAGATCATCGCCTTCTACATGGAATCCCTGCGTGATCCGGGGCTGTTCTTCCGCGCGGCGGCGGCGCTGGAGAAGCCGGTGGTAATCCTGCGCGGGGCCCAGACCGAGCAGGGTCAGGTCGCGGCCTCCAGCCACACGGCGGCGATGGCGACCGACAGCCTGTTGTGGGCCGCGGCGCTGGCGCAGTCCGGGGTCATCCAGGTCTCGAATGTGGACGACCTGATGGACACGCTGCTGGCGCTGACCGCGCATGGGCGGGGACCGGGCGCGCGGCTGGCGATCTTCGGCTCGGGCGGCGGGGTCAGCGTCACCGCCTCGGATGCGGCGGCGCGGGCGGGGCTGGTGGTGCCTGCGCTCGACCCGGCCACCGAGGAAGGGCTGAGGCGCTTCGGTATTCCCGGCACCAGCGTCGCCAATCCCATCGACATCCCGGTCTGGGGCCTGCGCGACGGCGAGCGCTACATCTTTGAGGAAATCATCAACCTGCTGAAGGTGTCGCCGGTCATCGACCGGGTGGTGGTCTTCGTGGAGATGGGCTGGGTGCTCGATTTCATGGACAGCGACGAGGCCGGTCTGGTCGCCCTGGAACGGATCTGCGATTCCATTGCCCGTGCGCGTCCTGACGGCGCGGCGATGTCGCTGGCATTGCGCAGTTCGGGCGACAAGTACCAGGACGATTTCGTCCGCGACCAGCGCGTGAAGTTCCTGAAACAAGGAATTTCGGTGTATCAATCGACATCACGGGCCGTTCGTGCTCAGGCAAGACTGGTTCACGGCAAAGGGATGTAGAATTGACCAATCGCGCTTCCAGCAATCCACAAACCCCGACATTCGGCACTCATGTCGATCTGGCCAGGACATTCCGGACCGATCCGGCCGAGGGTATGCAAACCCTGCCCGAGCAACTCAGCGCCCGGATCATGGCATTGATCATCAACGGCGAGTTCGAGCCGGGTCAGAGATTGCAGGAAAGCGCATTGGCCGAACGGTTCGAGGTCAGTCGCGGTCCGATCAGGGAAGCGCTACGGATTCTGGAGCGTGAGGGGCTGGTGACCATGGCCTCGCGCCGCGGCGCCAGCGTCACCCGGCTGACCGCCGCGCGGTTGCGTGACATCTTCAATGTGCGCGCGGCATTGATGGGCATATGCGCCGAGGAACTTGCCGAACGTCGGGACCCCGAGGTTCAGTCGATTGTGGACGAAGGAACCAGAAGCCTTCTGGCGGCCAACAAGGCTGGTGATGAGGAGGAGTTCATCGCCATCGTCTATCAACTCAGCATGTATGTCGCCGAGGCGGCCGGAAACGAGATCGCGCGCTCGATCCTGTTCTCGCTGGGCCGGCAGACCCTACCGCTGACGCGACGCCTGTTCCAGGACGAGGCCGAACGCCTGACCTGGGCCGGCAACTGGCAGGCGATCAGCGAGGCGATCCGCGCGGGCGATCCCGTCCGGGCGCGTCAGGCCGTGCGAAAGCTGATGGCCGATATCACCGTAGGCGATCTGGCCATACACGAGCGGCTCGAAAAGGAGCGACGTTCGGCCGGAGCATAATCAACGGGTTCACAACGCGGGAACGAACCCGGTCGTCGGCGCCTCGGGGAGGGGGCGCCGGGAGGTATCTTATGCCCGCATTGCGAGAGTGGAGGAGAAAATGGGAAAGTTTCGGTTCAGCGGGATGGCGGTGTGTGCTCTTGCGGCTTGCGCGGTGCTGTCGGGCGGCCCGGCGACGGCCGAGGTCGCCATCGGGGTCTTCGTGCCCACCACCGGGGTGTTGGCGCCCCTCGGCAATGACATGCGCAATGGCTTCCTGCTGGCTGCGAAGGGTGCCACCGTCAAGGGCGAGCCGGTCAGGCTGATCGTCGAGGACACCGGCGGCAATCCCGCGAATGGGCTGCGCAAGGCGCAAAAGCTGGTGCTGGAGGACAAGGTCTCGCTGCTGTTGGGCGGAGCAAGCAGCGCGGTCACGCTGGGCATCAACGCCCAGGCGCCACGCCTCAACGTGCCGATCATCACCACCAACGCTCAGGCGGTACCGATCACTGGCGAACAGTGCAGCCGCTTCATGTTCCGCACCGTGCCCCATGACGGCAATACGGCCAAGGCCAGCGCGGCGATGTTCGCCGAGCGGCCCGACATGATCGGACGGAAATGGTTCGTGGTCTATCACGACTATGCCTACGGCCTGTCGAATAAGGCCGAATTCGCGCATATCCCCGGCATCCAGATCGCCGGCGAGGCCGGCCGCCCCGTCGGCACGGCGGATTGGTCCAGCGCCATTGCGCAGATCCAGTCCAGTGATGCGGACGGTATCTATCTGGCGCTCGCCGTGGGGGACGACCTGACCGCCTTCGTCAATCAGGCGCGCGGCTACGGGCTGGACTTTCCGATCATGACCCCGGCCGGCATTCCCGACACGATGCTGCAGGCGCTTGGCAAGAACGGCGTCGGCATGATCGCGAACGGGCTGACCGCTTCCTGGATGCAGGAGGACGAGAACCCGCAGATCGCGGAACTGGTCAAGGCCTATCACGACGAATACGGCATCGTGCCGGGCTATCAGGCGATTCAGGCCTATGCGGGGATGCAATTCGTTCTCGCCGCGCTGGAGGCGGCGGACGAGATCTCGACCGATGCGATCATCAAGGCGCTCGAAGACACGGTGGCGGAAACCGTCGTGGGACCGATCGACATCCGTGCCGAGGATCATCAAGGCATGCAGGGCACCTTCGTTGCTGAGGCGGTGGCGGTGGATCCGCCCCGGCATGGCGCCTCCATCGGCTGGAAGCCCGTGACCCCGATGACTTGGGACCAGATCAACCTTCTGCCCGAGGAAACCGGGTGCAAGGGCTTCTGATCCCTTTGCCTGCCACGCTTTGACAGGGAAGAGCTGCCATGACCGATAAAGCCCGCTCCATCGGATTGATCCTGTTCTGTCAGGTCGCGGCAATGACGCTGTGGTTCTCGGCCACGGCGGCAGCGGTGGCGCTGGTGGCGGATGGCACACTCTCGGGCCAGCAGGCGGGCCTGTTGACCGGCGCGGTGCAGCTTGGCTTCGTCGCCGGGACCCTGCTCAGTGCGCTGACCGGTATGGCCGATCGTTTTGACCCGAGGCGGCTCTTCGCTGCCTCGGCCTTGTGCGGGGCCTTGGCCAACCTGCTGCTTCTGGTCACCGGCTTCGACAATGCGGCGACGGTGATGCTGCGCTTCCTGACCGGCATGACGCTGGCCGGGGTCTATCCAGTCGGCATGAAGATGGCGGCGGGCTGGTCGCAGAAGGGTATGGGGTTGATGATCGGCGTGCTGGTGGGCGCGCTGACGCTGGGCTCGTCGCTGCCGCATCTGTTCAATGCGATGGTCGGGCTGGACTGGCGCACGACGATCCTCGTCTCCAGCCTCTGCGCGACCTCAGCGGCCGGGGCGATCCTGTTCTCCGACCTCGGGCCATACCTGCGCCGCGCCGCCCGCTTCCGCTTTTCCGAGGCGCGGCGGGCGCTTCTGCAGAAGCCCGTGCTGCTGGCGAATGCCGGCTACCTCGGCCACATGTGGGAGCTTTATGCCATGTGGGCGTGGATCGGCGTTTTCCTCGAATGGGCGCTGACGAGGGCGGGAAGCCCGCTGGCGGCGCAATCCGGGCTCGTCACCTTCGCGGTGATCGCCACCGGCGCGCTCGGCTGCGTCGTCGCGGGCGTGCTGGCCGACCGTTTCGGCCGCACCACCGTCACCATGGCGGCCATGGCGGTCAGCGGAACCTGCGCGCTGCTGATCGGCCTGACGCCGGCTCTGGGGGCGGGCGTCGTGATCGCGGTCGCCTTGATCTGGGGCATCAGCGTGATTGCGGATTCGGCACAGTTCTCGGCGAGTGTCGCTGAATTGTCCGAGCCCGAACTGGTCGGCACCATGCTGACGCTGCAGACCAGCATGGGTTTCCTGCTGACCTTCATCATCATCCAGTCGATGCCGCTGATCGTCGCGGCCTGCGGCTGGGCCTTTGCCTTTGCTGCGCTGGCCATCGGGCCCTGGCTGGGTGTGCTGGCCATGGGGCGGCTGCGCCGGCTGCCCGAGGCCCTGCGGCTGGCCAATGGCCGGCGCTGAAACCGAAACCTCAACGACGGAGTCTCAGATGGAATGGGAAACACTTCTTTACGACCAGCCCGAGCCGGGCATCGGCGTCGTCACTTTCAACCGGCCCACACGCGCGAACGCCATGAACCAGCATATGCTGGCCGAACTGGACCAGCTTTGCCGCCATATCTCTGCCGATGCCGGTATTCGTGCCGTCATCGTGACGGGTGCGGGAAAGGCGTTTTCGTCGGGCTTTGACCTCAAGGCGCAGGCGGAGGCGACGCCGCAGGGCGTCGGTGAATGGGAGCCGGTGCTGGAGGCCGATTTCAGGGGCATCATGTCCTTCTGGAACCTGTCCGTCCCGACCATCGCGGCGGTCAACGGGGCGGCCCTTGCCGGAGGGTTCGAACTGATGATGGGCTGCGACCTCGCCCTGTCGGTCGAAAGCGCGGTCTTCGGCGAGCCGGAGCTGAAATTCGGCGCCGGCATCGTCGCCATGCTGCTGCCATGGCATGTGCCGCCCAAGATCGCCAAGGGTGTCATCTTCACCGGCGAGGATTCGATTTCGGCGCAACAGGCGCTGGATTGGGGGCTGATCAACCGCATCGTGCCGGACGGGAATCTTATGGACGAATCCCTTGCGCTGGCCCGGCGGATCTCGCGGCTGGACGCGATGGCGATGCGGCGCACCAAGCAGGCGATGCACCGCAGCTATGAGCTGATGGGGATGCAGGCGGCGCTGCGGGCCTCGCTGGATATCGATATCCTGCTGGAAGGCGAGGGGACGGATCTCAAGCGAGGTTTCCTCAAGGTGCTGCGCGACCAGGGGCTGGGCAAGGCTCTGGCCTGGCGCGAGGCGCGCTTTGCCGGCGCATGACATCAAGGAAGGAGTAGAAACCATGTTCGACGCAATCCTGATCGACAAGGACGAGAGCGGATATTCCGCCAGGCTGGCGCAGTTAGACGACGATGCGCTGCCCGAGGGCGACCTGACGGTCGCGGTCGAATGGTCCACGATGAACTACAAGGACGCGCTGGCGCTGACCGGGAAAAGCCCGGTCGTCCGCCGCTTTCCCATGGTTCCCGGCATCGATTTCGCCGGCACGGTCGTCCAGTCCGGCAGCGATGCCTTCCGGCCGGGCGACAAGGTGGTCCATACCGGCTTCGGCATGGGCGAGACGCGATGGGGCGGCTATGCCGAACGGATGCGCGTGGCCTCCGAACGCACGCTGAAGCTGCCCGAGGGTCTGGACACAAGGCAAGCGATGGCCATCGGCACGGCCGGGTTTACCGCAATGCTATGCGTGCTCGCTCTTGAACGGCATGGCGTGAAGCCCGGCGACGGCGATGTTCTGGTGACCGGGGCAACGGGCGGCGTCGGCAGCTTTGCCGTGAAGCTGCTCGCCGGCCGGGGCTACCGCGTCGTCGCGGCGACCGGCAAGGCCAGCGAGGCCGACTATCTGACCGGCCTCGGCGCAGCCGAGATCCTGGATCGGGCCGAGCTTTCGGCACCCGGCAAGCCTCTGGGCCGCGAACGCTGGCTTGGCGCGGTCGATGCCGTGGGTGGCGTGACGCTGGCCAATGTATGCGCGGGCACGAAATATGGCGGCACCGTTGCAGCCTGCGGCCTGGCCGAGAGCATGGAGTTTCCCGCCACCGTCGCCCCCTTCATCCTGCGCGGCGTGACGCTGGCCGGCATCGACAGCGTGTTCTGCCCGATGGAGCTGCGCGCCCAGGCCTGGGAGGCGCTGGCGAAGGAAGTCGATGCCGGCACATTGGATCAGGTCGCGACCGAGATAGGTCTTGCGGATGTGATCGGTCGGGCATCGGAACTGCTGGAGGGAAAGGTTCGGGGTAGGCTGCTCGTCAACGTAAAACGTTGAACAACAGCGTCACCGGCATCGTTTGCCGATGACGCTGTAGGAGACCAGGGATTGCGCCGTCGGCGAGGCGGGCGCGGGCTGATCAACGATCGGCACGGCGGCATCGAGTCGACGAGGTGCGCCGCGATCAGTAAGATCGCTGGACTTGCCAAACCGTGCCGGCTGGCTCGATCCGCTCGGGGCCGATCAATAAGTCACGAGCGGTTGCGGCGCACCTTTGCAATCATTGCGCGAAGCTCGTTTAGTGATTGCCGGCCGAACGCGCCGAAGTCCCCGGCGATGAAGGTCGGCGTCCCGGACAGCCCCATCTTTTCGGCCAGGATCCACGAATGCTCGATCTGGCGGGCGATCACGACATCATCCATATCCCTGCGCAGGCGGTCCATGTCCAGCCCGACCGCCTCTGCGACACGAAGGGCGCTCCTGTCATCCGCCTCGCCCTCGATGTTCATCAGGCCGGCGTGGAACTGCCAGAACCTCTCCTGCCGCAACGAGGCCAGCGACATGCGGGCGCAGTAAAGCGAAGCCGCACCGAATACCGGCCATTCCCTCAGCAGCACCCGCAGATTCGGGTCTTCCGAGATCAATTGGTGGATGTCGGCAACCGAAGCGCGGCAGTAGGGGCAATTATAGTCGAAAAACTCGGTCAGCGTGACATCTCCCGAGGGGTTGCCAAGGACCGCGCCGAGCTGTTCGTGCTCCAGGGCCTGGCGCAGCTCCGGGGGCATCGGATTGTCCTGCGCCCGCGCGGATATTCCGCTGGCCGCCAAGGCGCTGGCTGCGATGCCGGTCCGCAGGAAACGCCGGCGGTCGGGGTGATGTCTTTTGTCCTGTGGCATGAACCTGTCCTTTTCCGGATCTGCCGCGGATCGATATGAGCAATGGCTTAACCCAACCTTAAGAGGCTGCCCCGTCTGCGCCCGCGCGCTCTTAAGCTGTGTTTAGGTCATGTTGACAAATGACGCAGCCAGAGGCGGATGGACGTGATGTCGATGAAACCCAGGAAGCTTTCGGCGGTCTTGTCGTAGCGGGTGGCGACGCGGCGGGCGTTTTTCAGCCTGTTGAAGCAGCGTTCGACGAGGTTGCGCAACCGGTAGAGGGTGCGATCCACCGCCACCCGCAGCTTGCGGGTTTTCCGCATGGGGATCACCGGCAGCACGTCGCGCGCCTCCATGGTCTTGCGAACATTGTCAGAATCGTAGCCACGATCGGCCAGCAGGACGGAGGGCTCGGGCAGGTTGTCGGCCATCACCAGATCGAAGCCGAGATAGTCCGATGTCTGGCCGGGCGTGATCTCCGTCCTCATCGGCAGGCCGGCACTGTTGACGCGGAGGTGGATCTTGGTCGTGAAGCCACCCCTCGAACGGCCGAAACCCTGGCGCGGAGTCCCCCTTTTGCGCCCGCTGCCTGATGATGGGCGCGGATCACGGTGCTGTCGATCATCTGCAGGGCGTCGGGGACCGCCCCGCTCTCGTTCAACGCCTCCATGATCTGCTCCCACAGCCCGGCCAGCGTCCAGCGTCGGAACTGGCGGTAGACAGAGGACCACTTGCCGAACTCCTCGGGCAAGTCACGCCAAGGCGCGCCGGTGCGGGCGATCCAGAAAATACCATCCAGAACAATACGATGGCTCACTGGCTTGCGTCCGTTCGGGGCGCGGACAGCCCGAATGAAGGGCTCATGGAACGCCCATTCCTCGTCCGACATCAGGTCTCGTGCCAAGCTGGTCTCCATCGCAGATACCAGCTTGAATCATGATCAGCGCGCCCCGGGAATCCCTTTTGTCAACACGGCCTAAGCCACATAGATTTCCCGCTTGCCCAGCCGAACCTCTTCGTCCTTCCGGTGCTTCATCGTTTCGAGCGTGCCGGCGGGTGGCGGGCTGTCCAGAAATATGGCGACAGTCCCGCTGGGCGGGGCGTCAGGAAACGGGTTCGCCTTGAGAACGTCCGCCATCTCTTTCGCGGTGCGCAGGATGACGCCGACCGGCTTGCCGGCATGGTCTTCCAGACGTTTCTCAAGCGCCCGCTTGACCTCCAACGCGGGCCGGTCGGACGAGAATACGACATTGCCGCTGGCGATATAGGTGCGGACCTTGCCGAAACCCTCGGCGGCGCACATCGCCTTCAACTCCGTCATCGGCAGCTTGCCTGTTCCGCCGACATTCACGGCGCGCAGCAGTGCAACGTATGAGACCATCCGATCTTCTCCCCAGCGTCGGCAAGGCAGTGGCTGGCTGAATGCGCCAGCATCGTGCATCCGAACCGCAAGGTTCATCAAGATTTTACAGAACGGCCACGCTCATGTCATGCCGCCGCTGCATCAGTCGCGCCGGAAATGACAGGAAAGGGACAGCGCGGCATGACGGGTTTGCGGCTGTCGAACATCGGCAAGAGCTATGGCGAGACCAGGGTTCTGTCGGGTATCGACCTCGACATCGCGGTGGGCGAATTCGTGGCCGTGCTTGGCCCCTCGGGCTGCGGCAAGAGCACGCTGCTGCGGCTGGTTGCAGGCTTTGACCGTCCCGATGAAGGCACGATCACCCTGGGCGACCGGCAGGTGGCGGGTGGAAATGTCATGGTGCCGCCCGAAGGGCGCGGCATCGGCATCGTGTTCCAGAACTACGCGCTGTGGCCGCATATGTCGGTGGCGGAAAATGTCGGCTATGCGCTGAAGGTGGCGCGCCTGCCCCGGGCCGAACGCGAGGCCAGGGTGGCCCGGGCGCTGGACACCGTCAACCTGGCGCCCTTTGCCGGCCGTCGCCCGGCGGATCTGTCGGGCGGGCAACGCCAGCGGGTCGCGCTGGCGCGCTGCCTGGCCGCCGGTTCGGATCTGGTGCTGCTAGATGAGCCGCTGGCCAACCTGGATGTGCATCTGCGCGCCACGATGGAAGACGAGTTCCACCGCTTCCACCGCGAAAGCGGGGCGACGCTGGTCTATATCACCCATGACCAATCCGAGGCGATGGCCCTGGCCGACCGCATCGCGGTGATGGACAAGGGCCGCCTGCTGCAATGCGCCAGCCCCCGGCAACTGTATCGCGAACCTGCCGACGCCACGGTGGCCGGTTTCATCGGGGGCGGGCTGGTGCTGCCGGTCGAGGGCCTGCGCCCCATGGGGAACGGGCTTGCCATGGCCGATCTTCTGGGAACGCGCGTCCGGCTGCGCTGCCATGCCGGGGAAACCGCACGGCCATTGGCCATGGCCTCCACCCATCCCGCCGATATCCAGCCCGTCCATCCGGGCGAGGCCGGCATCCCCGCCCGTGTCACCGCCCGCAGCTATCGCGGCGGCAGCTGGTCCTACGAACTGCGCCCCGAGACGGACCCGTCCCTCCGGCTGCCCATGGTGCTGCCCGACACGGCCACGCCGCCCGAACCGGGCGCACGCCTCGATCTGGCGTTCCGCGACCTCTGGGCCATCCCGCTTCCCGGCGCCCCCGCTCCCGGCGCGGCACCGATCCCTTCCTCCTCGCATCTCACGGAGCAATTCCAATGCGCCTGACTGTCACCACCCTTGCCCTGATGCTGTCCGCGACCGCGGTGTCGGCGCAGACCACGCTGACGCTCTACACTTCGCAATCGCCGGAAATCGCGCAGCAGACCGTCGATGCCTTCATGGCCAGGCATCCCGACATCACCGTGGAATGGATGCGCAACGGCACCTCGCAGCTGATGAACATCCTGACCGCCGAGCAGCAGGCCGGTGGCATCAAGGCCGATGTGCTGCTCGTTGCCGACAGCATCAATCTGGGCACTCTGAAAAGCCAGGGCCTGCTGCTGGCCTGGCCCGAAGCGCCGGTCGAAGGCATCGACCCGCTGATGTACGATGCCGACAAGACCTTCTTCGGCACCAAGATCTCGTCCACCGGCATCGTCTACAACACCAAGATCGCCGCGCCCGTCGCGGGTTGGGCGGACCTGTTCCAGGATGCCAATGCCGGCCAGATCGTCGCCCCGAGCCCGCTTTATTCCGGCGCCGCGCTGGTCCACATGCATTCGCTGCTGCAGGATGCCAGCCAGGGCTGGGACCATTACGAGCGTCTGAATGCGCTTGGCGTGGTGCCCGAGGGTGGCAATGGCCCGGTGCTCAAGGCCGTGGCCGGGGGCCAGGTGAAATATGGCGTCAACATCGATGCCGATGTGCTGCGCGCCAAGAAGGCGGGCTCGCCGGTGGAATTCGTCTATCCGGCCGAAGGCGCCACCTTCTTCACCGAGCCGGTGGCGATCCTCGCCGGCACCGATCAGGTCGAAGCGGCCCAGACTTTCGTCAGCTTCGTGCTGTCGGAAGAGGGCCAGAAACTGGCCGCCGAACAGGGCTACATGCCGGTCGACCCCAAGGTCGCCTCGCCCGAGGGGATGCCGGCGCTGTCCGAGATCAAGCTGATGCCGCTGGACGCCGACCGCGCGGTGGCCGAGGATGCCGAGGCCCGCGCCAGGTTCACCGAAATCTTCGGCGGCTGATCGGGATGACCTCCATCCCGAACAGCGCAGGGGCGCCGCGCGCGCCCCTTTTCCGGCTTTCCTCGGAAAGCATTGTGCTGGCCCCGCTGACCGTGCTGATCCTGTCAGTGTCCGTCGCGCCGATGCTGCGGCTGGCGCAGGCGGCGCTGTTCGATGACGGCGGGCTGGCGGTCGAGCGGCTGGCAAAGCTGTTCTCGCGCCCGCAGACCGGGGCCGCGATCTGGAACACCGTCCAGATCTCGCTGGCCTCGACCCTCGTTTCCGTGCTGGTCGGGACGATCTTCGCGGTCATCATGGTGCAGACCGATCTGCGCGGCAAATCGGCGCTGGTCTTTGCCTTCGTGCTGCCGCTGATGATCCCGCCGCAGGTGACGGCCATGGCCTGGATCCAGGCCTTCTCGCCCTCAAGCCCGGTACTGGGCCTTCTTGGCCTGTCTATGGAGGCGGGCACGCGGCATCCCCTGTATTCCAAGGCCGGGATCATCCTGCTGCTGGGGATCTACAATGCCCCGCTGGTCTATCTGGCGATGCAGGCCAGCCTGCGCCGCATTCCGCTGGACCTGGCCGAGGCGGCGCGGGCAGCCGGCGCCAGGCCGGGCCGGGTGCTGCTGACCGTGATCCTGCCCCTGGCGCGCGGCGGCATGGTGGCGGCGGCCAGCCTTGCCTTCGTCTCGGCCATCGGGAATTTCGGCATTCAGGCCATGCTGGGCATTCCCGCGCGGGTGCCGACGCTGATCACCCAGATCTATCAGCAGATCAACGGGCTGGGGCCAAGCGCCCTGCCGAACATGGCGGCATTGTCCCTGGTGCTGACCGCGCTGACCGTGGCGGGCGTGCTGCTGGCCGCGCGCGATCGCAGCGATACCCGCGTCGATCTGGGCAGCCGGCCCCTGATGCTGCCGCTGGGACGAAGCGGAGCCGTGATCGCAGCGCTGCTCTGGACCTATCTCGTCGTCTCGCTGCTGCTGCCGCTGTCGGCGCTGATGCAGACGTCGCTGGTCACCGCCTACGGCCTGCCGCTGACGGCAGAGACGATGACGCTGAAGAACTACGTCTCGGCGCTGTTCCAGCAAGTGTCACTGCGCGATGCCTTCGTCACCTCGCTGTGGCTGACGCTGGTCACCATGGGCTTTCTGATGCTGGCCTCGGTTTTCCTTGGCTATTTCCTGACGTGGCGGCGCGGGCCCTTGGTGCGGCTGCTGCATTTCGGGTCCGAGGCCGCCTATACCCTGCCCGGCATCACCCTGGGCGTCGCGATGATCCTGCTGTTCCTGCGGCCGTTGCCGGGGATCGGGGTTTCGATCTATGGCACGCCCTGGATCATCCTGGCGGCCTATGTCGCGGGCTTCTTTGCGCTGGCGCTGCGCCCGGTGCTGTCGGGCTATGCCCAGATCGACCGCGCGCTGGAAGAGGCCGCCCGGGTCGCGGGCGCGGGCTTCCTGCGCCGGATGCGCGACGTGATCTGGCCGCTGATCGCCCCGACCGCCATCGCCGCCGCTGTAATCGTCTTCATGACCGCGATCAACGAGATCCAGACCTCGATCCTGCTGATCTCCTCGGGCACCCGCACCATCGGGCCGATGATCATCTTCCTCGAGGAAGGCGGGGCCTCGACCCTTGCCGCCGCCGTTGGGTGCCTGATGATCCTTGGCGTGCTGGCGCTGATGCTGCTGTCGACGGCGCTGTCGCGCTTTCTGCCGAAAGGCGTGTTGCCATGGCAGTTCTGACGGCATTCAGCGGGTTGGGCGGCAAATCCCCGGCGGCCTTCCTGCTGGAGATCGCCGGGCGGCGCATCCTGCTGGACCTGGGCGAGGGGCCGACACCGGGCCAGCGCCCGGATATGGACGGCATCGGACGGGTCGATGCGATCTTCCTGTCCCATGCGCATATCGACCATGTCGGGGCCATCGACCTGTGGCCGCGGCTGGGCTGTCCGCCGGTCTTTGCCAGCCGAGCCACCTTCGACGCCCTGCCACTGCTGGGCCGGCATCTGCCGCCCGAAGCCTGCCGCGCCCTGCCGCTCCAAGGCCCTGCGCAATTGCTGGGCCTGCCTGTCTTGGTCGGGCGCAGCGGACATGCTATGGGCGGCATCTGGCTGCATCTGCCGCAGGAGGGCGGCGCGCTTTACATGGGCGACTGGAGCCGGGAATCCGGGCTTCTGCCCTTCGATCCCCCGCCCCGGGCAGATCTGGTGATCACCGATCTTTCCTATGGCGACCGCGATCAGGCGTTGGCCGAGCAGGGGCCGGCGCTGGCGGACAGCATCGTCCCCGGCACGGTACTGCCGGTCCCTATCCTCGGGCGCGGCGCGGATATGGCGCTGCGACTGTCCGCCCTTGGCCTGTCGCCGGTTGTCTGCCCGCAGGTCCGGGCCGAGCTGCGGGGGGCGTTGCGCGATCTGCGCAGCGTCACCACCCCGTCGGAGGCTCGCGAGGGCGATGTGATCATTGCCGCAGATACCGAGCGACTCGGCGATCTGGTGTCATGCCTGATTGCCGATCCGCGAGGCTGGCGCGTCATCTTCACCGGTCATGTCGCCCCCGGCAGTGCGGCGGCGGGGCTGATCGCCGAGGGTCGCGCCAGCCGGCATCCCTGGAACGTGCATCCCCGTGCCCGCGACCAGATCTGGCTGGCCGAAATCACCGGCGCGAGGCATCTGGTTCCCGCCTTCGGGGCGTTGGACGATGCCCCTGAGCTTGCGCTGGCCCTGGCCCCGATCTGGCGACCGGACCGGATCTGTCCCCCGACAAAAGAAAGCCCAATCCATGCTGATCAAGGAAACCACCCGCGAGCGGGCCGAGAACGACACCACGATCCTTGTCCCGGTCCATGACCTGGTCCTGCCCCAGGGCCGGATCTGCCGCCTTTATGTCGGCAACCTGACCGGCGCCAGCGACGGCGCCGCGCTGCTGGCCGCAGGCATCACCTCCTCGCTGAATGTGTCGTTGAACATCGACGTCGCGCCCCTGCAACTGTCCGACGGCACCCATATGCGCCGCGCCAAGGTGGGCCTGATCGACGGGGCGGGCAATACGCCCGCCCACCTCGCCGCCGCCGTGCTGGCGCTGGAAGGGTTGGTCACGCAGACCAGCCCCGGCAAGCCGAACTATCCCGCCCATCGCGCTGGGCATGTGCTGGTGAATTGCCGGGGCGGGCGGTCGCGATCGGTTATCGTGCTGGCGATATACCTGCATCTGCGCGCGCCCGGGACGTTCCCGACACTCGACAGCGCGGTGTCCCATATCCGCAGGGCGCGCGGCAATTCGGACACCTACCCGCTGCCCCCGATGCTGGATCTGGCGCGTGCGGTTCTGGCCAGCGGCAGCCTGCCCGCCCTGCTGCGCGGTTAGTCTTTCTCGTCTGAGATCATTGCCGGAGTTTAGGGGCGCCTGGTCGCTCCCTCCGACTGGACGCTGGACCGTCTGCATCCGGTCCTGCAGGCGGCGTTCGGCTGGATCGACAGCCATCTGCACGAATTCCGCATCGGCGGGTTGCGCTATGGCGATCCGGCCCTGCTGGACGATGGTTTCGCCGGACCCTGCACATTCGGCTATACTGAGGTCCGGTTGCAGGATTCGTCGGGCGCAACGACAGTTTCAACCATGTCTACGATCTCGGAGATGACTGGCAGCAGTTGATCTGGATCGAGATGGCTGGCGCTCGATCCGCCTGACACCTGCACGGTAAACGCGAGGGACGATTGCCAATGCTGAGCCGACGGGCCTTTTCGACCGCTCTTCTGACCACACTGGCCGCCCCGCTCGTCAGTCGGGCGGCCGCTCAGACCGCAAGCGATATGGGTTCGCTCGCCGGAGAGCTGCCTCAGCTGCATGCGATCATGGTGCAGCGGGGCGAGGATATCGTCCTTGCGGAGGCCTTTCGCGGCCCCGGCCTCGACCGGGTCGCGAATATCAAGTCCTGTTCGAAAAGCATCGTCGCGCTGCTTGCCGGCAGTGCTATCTCGCAAGGAGCGATTGCCGGCGTGGATGCGACGCTGGGTGCGGTCGCGCCCTCGATCATTCCATCGGATGCGACTCCCGGTGCCGCGGACCTGACCATCGAGGATCTGGTCACGTTGCGCGCCGGCCTTGAGGGGACATCGGGCGGCAATTACGGCGCCTGGGTCAATTCCGGCAATTGGGTTGCCTTCGCCCTGCGCCGGCCGATGGTCGCCGCGCCGGGCGGGCGCATGATCTATTCCACCGGCACCACCCATATCCTTGGCGCGGCCCTTGCGGTTGCGACGGGCGACAGCCTGTCGAGCAGGCGCGCGCGGTTCTCGGCCGCCCGCTTGGCATTGAGATCCCCGCCTGGACCCGTGATCCGCAAGGCTTCTATTTCGGTGGCAACGAGATGGCGCTGACGCCGCGCGCCATGCTGCGCATCGCCGTTCTCATGCGTGACGGCGGACGGTTCGAGGGCCGGCAGGTCGTTTCGACCGACTGGATCCGGGCCTCGGTCCGGCCCCGTACCCGTTCACCCTGGTCAGGGCTCGACTACGGCTATGGTTGGTTCCTGAGCGAGAGCGGCTTCATCATCGCCCGCGGCTATGGCGGCCAGATCATCGCCGCGCATCCCGAACGCGATCTGGCTGTCGCCATCACCTCGGACCCGAATGCGCCTGCCCGGTCGGACGGGCATTTCGGGCGTCTGATGGAGCTGCTCGAGGGACCGCTGCTTGCAGCGCCCTGACCGACGGTTGACGAGGGAAGCGCTCGCGGTGAGGCCGTGCGAGGCATCGAGACGGGCTTGATCCGGAGGAGCTGGGGACGCGACCCCGACAATTGTCAGGACTGACGGAAACGTCACTGCGAGTGTTCCGGTGGAAGATTCAATGTGCCTGCGGGTATCCGACTGCTTGTTGTCGGCCCGCTGTCTGCGACGGAACGCTGGACCGCCATCCTGACCGTGATGCTGCAGACGTCCCGCAGCGCCGAGGCCCTGCGCGCCAATCCGCTCGGCATCTACGTCAATGCGATCTCATGGTCGCGGGAGATAAGCCAATGACCGTTGTTCTCTTCGCAGGAATGATCGGCAACCCGGCGAGAAGCTTGCCCGATCCATGCTGGCCGTTGTCCTGCTATCGGTCATCGTGCTGGCGGGCTGTGCCACTAAGAACGCGCCGTAGTTCAGCTATGACGACCATGTGCCGCCGCTGCCCTCGCCTCCCGCTGCCGTCACCGAGCCGGAGCCAAAGCCGCTGCATGTGCCGCCGGACTGGATGCCGGCGAAGGGCGGCAATGCCGCGCAGAGCTGCAACCCTCTGCCATTCCCTATTCTATTGTTTCCTATACATATCCTTACTTTACCCGGACGCAATAAAGCTCATAGCTTGCCGGGGCCAGAGCCTGCACCAGAATGCGCTAAGTTGCGATAAACGCAGCATGGAGCAACGCTTCGTTGGCATATCCGCAGCACGCTGATCAGATTATCTCATTCTTCATCGCCTCGCCTGCCTTGAGGGCTAGCGCGGCGATCGTCAGGGCCGGGTTTACCGCGGCCGAAGTGGGAAGGACCGAGGCGTCGGTGATCCATAGATTGGGAATGTCATGGCTCCGGCAGTCCAGATCGACAACCGACTTGTGCGGATCGGCACCGAGGCGCGCGGTGCCGCATTGATGCGAGGTGGTCTTGTTGCCGAATATCCGCACCATCACCACCGGGAATCCCGCGCGTTTCATCACCTGCCTGGCGCGCTTGATCAACAGGTGATGCGCATCCATGTTGGAGCGCTGCCAGTCCATGACGATATTCTCGCCCCGAACCAGGACACGACTGTTCGGATTGGGCAGGTCCTCGCTGGTCAGAAACCAGCCGAAGGCGCGGTCGGCCATCAGCCTTGCCAGGAAACGCGGCATGGCCGGCACCTGCGCCTTGAGGATGTTGCCTGTGATCCGTCCCAAAAGCTGCACATTGCCAAGCGGCGCATGAACCTGGGGATCGTCGTTGTAGAAATCGTTGAAGAACAGCGTTTTCTGATAGATCGAGTCATTTCGCAGAAACGGGTTCAGCGTGATCATCGCGCTGGTGTTGTGGTTCATGAAGTTCCGGCCAAGCTGGTCCGAGCGGTTGCCCAAGCCGGTCGGATGCGCCGCGTTGGCCGAGCGCAGCAGCAGCGCCGCCGATTGCACCGCCCCCGCCGCCACGGCGAAATGCCGCGCGGTCAGGCGCTCTTCGCGCCCGTTGCGGCGAAGAACCGCCGCGACCACCTCGTGCCCGTCGGCACCGGTTTCCAGCCGCACCACCTGTGCGCCGGTCATCAGCCGCACGTTGGGATGCTTCAGCGCATCGGCCAGCGGTCCGACCTCGGCATCGATCTTGCCGGCGCCGCCGGTATTGGGGAAGGCGTCCCATCCGGTCCGGCCGCGCTTCAGCCAGGCATCGATGTCGATGGCCAGCGGCAGGCTTGCGGGATGGACGCCCGCCCGCTTCAGCCGCTCGCGCACCCGTTGCAGAGCCGGCTCGTCCGGGACCGCCGGAAAGGGAAACGGACCCGACCGGGGAGGCTCGGTCGGGTCCTGCCCAGTCGCGCCGCGCACCTTGAACAGCGCCTCGGCCCGGGCATACCACGGCTCCATGTCGTCATAGGACATATCCCAGCCGGGCGAGGTGCCCTGCAGATGCGGTCGCGCCCTGAAATCCTCGACGCGGTAGCGATACATCACCGCGCCGTAGAATTTCGAGTTGCCGCCGACGTAGTAATAGTTCCCCGGCAGGAATTTCCTGCCGTCGGAGCCGATCCATTCCTCGTCCGAGCGATAGAAGCCCCGCTCGAAGATCGCCACATCGTCGCGCGCCTCGGGCGTGTCGGCCAGATGTTCGCCGCGTTCCAGGATCAGGATACGCGCACCCGAAGGGGCCAGCGCCGAGGCGAGTGTGGCGCCCCCGATGCCCGAACCGATGATGATGACATCGCTGTCCCTGCTCATGGTCACCTCAGTCGATGCGGATTTCGGTCTGCGGATCGAACAGAACCACCTTGGCCATCTCGACCGCAAGCCGGGCGGTCTGGCCCGCTTGCGCGGTGCGCGGTGCAAGCCGGGCGATCACCTCGACACCGCCCAGGGTGAACATGGCAAGCGTATCGGGACCGGTGGGCTCGACCACCTCGATGGCGGCCTGCACCGCCTGCTGGCCCGGCTCGGCGACGGAAAAACCCTCGGGACGGATGCCGACCAGCACCGGCTTGCCGGTATATTGCCGTCGCGCGGCCTCGCTGAGCGCCACGCCGGAAATGCGCGACCTGCCGCCATCGGGCTGGTCCATCTCCAGCTCCGGCCCCGCGGTACCCTCGATCAGGCGGCCCGGGATGATGTTCATCGCCGGCGAGCCGACGAAACGCGCCACATAGACATTGGCCGGCCGGTCATAGACCACCTGGGGCTCGTCCAGATGCTGCACGATGCCGTCCTTCATCACCGCGACGCGGGTGGCCAGCGTCATCGCCTCGATCTGGTCATGCGTCACATAGACGATGGTGGTGCCCAGCCGCTGGTGCAGGCGCTTGATCTCGGTGCGCATGTCCACGCGCAGCTTGGCGTCCAGGTTCGACAGCGGCTCGTCGAACAGGAACAGCTTGGGATGGCGGACCAGCGCTCGGCCCATGGCGACCCGCTGTCGCTGCCCGCCCGACAGTTGCGAGGGGCGGCGATCCAGAAGGTGCGCCATCTGCAACAGCTCGGCCGCCTCGCGGGTGGCCTTGTCGCGCTCGGCCGGCGGCACGCCGCGGATCTTCATGCCGAACTCGATGTTCTGGCGCACCGTCATGGTCGGGTAGAGCGCATAGGACTGGAACACCATGGCGATGTCGCGGTCCTTGGGCGAGAGGTCGTTCACCACATCGCCGTCGATGCGGATCTGGCCGGCGGTGATGCCCTCAAGGCCCGCGATCATGTTGAGCAGCGTGGACTTGCCGCAGCCCGAGGGGCCGAGCAGCACCAGGAAGTCCCCGCTGCCGATCGAGATGCAGACCTCCTTGAGCACCTCCATGCTGCCATAGGCCTTGCGGACGCGATCGATTTCAAGAGTAGCCATATCGGTCAGCCTTTCACTGCGCCGGCGGTCAGCCCACGGACGAAATAGCGGCCCGCGACGACATAGACGACAAGGGTGGGAAGAGCGGCGATCATGGCGGCGGCCATGTCGACGTTATACTGTTTGCGGCCCATGGTGACGTTCACCACGTTGTTCAACGCCACGGTGACAGGCGAGGATTCCCCGGCGGTGAAGGATACGCCGAACAGGAAATCGTTCCAGATCTGGGTGAACTGCCAGATGCACGAGACGACCATGATCGGCAGCGCGGCCGGCAGCATGATCGAGAAGAAGATGCGGAAGAAGCCCGCACCGTCGATCTGCGCCGCCTTGGTCAGCTCGTCCGGGATGGTGACGAAATAGTTGCGGAAGAACAGCGTGGTGAAGCAGATGCCATAGACGGTATGCACCAGCACCAGGCCCGGGATCGTGCCCGACAGCCCCAGCTTGCCCAGCACCTGCGCCATCGGCAGCAAGACCGCCTGGAAGGGCAGGAAGCAGCCGAACAGGATCAACCCGAAGACCAGGTTGGCGCCGCGAAAGCGCCATTTCGTCAGCACATAGCCGTTCAGCGCCCCGATGCCCGTGGACAGCAGGACCGCCGGGGCGACCATCAACAGCGAGTTGATGAAATAGGGCTTCAACCCCGTGCAGGCGGTGCCGATGCAGGCCTGGCTCCAGGCCTTGCCCCAGGCCTCGAACGTGACCGCCTCGGGCAGGCCGATGAAGGAGCCGCCATAGATCTCGTCCAGCGATTTCAGCGAGGTGGTGATCATCACCCAGAGCGGCATCAGGTAAAGCGCGGCCAACAGCGCCAGGCTGCCATAGATGAAGATCCGCCCGATCATGCGCGAGCGCGCGGCTGAGCCGTGTTCACTGGCCATGGCGACCCTCCTTCAGCTCGGAATAGAGATAGGGAATGATGATCGCCGCGACGGTCATCAGCATCATCATGGCGCTGGCCGCGCCGACGCCCATCTGGTTGCGCCGGAACGTGGCCGAGAACATGAAGGTCGAGGGCACCTCGGTCGCATTGCCCGGCCCGCCGTTGGTCATGGCCAGCACGAGGTCGAAGTTCTTGATGGCGATATAGCTCAGCAGCACGATCACCGACAGGAAGGCGGGGCGCAGCATCGGCACGATGATGCTGGCATAGATGCGGGGCAGGGTGGCGCCCTCGATCTGCGCGGCCTTGATCACCGAATTGTCGATACCGCGCAGCCCGGCCAGGAAAATGGCCATGGCGAAGCCCGAGGATTGCCAGACCGCGGCGATGACGATGGTGTAGATGGCGAATTTCGGCTGGGTGATCCAGTTGAAGACGAAGCTTTCCCAGCCAAGCCCGTTGACCACCTTCTGGATGCCGAGGTCCGGGTTCAGGATCCATTTCCAGGCCGTGCCGGTGACGATGAACGAGAGTGCCATTGGGTAGAGATAGACGGCGCGTAGCGCGCCCTCGGCCCGGATGTTCTGGTCCAGGAGGATCGCCATGACCAGCCCGACCCCGATGGTCACGGCCAGGAACAGCGCCGAGAAGATGAACAGGTTCGCCACCGCCGTGTGCCAGCGCGGCGTGGCCCACAGCCGGTAATACTGCTCCAGCCCGACGAAATCGTATTGCGGCACCATCCGGGACGAGGACAGCGAGATCCAGCCGGTCCAGGCGATGAACAGATAGACGCCGACAAGGATCACCAGCAGGCTGGGCGCCATGACCAGGCGCGGCAGCCAGTCGGCCAACCGGTCGGAGAAGCTTTTCTTTCGGGTCATGGCGATCCTCTCCAGAAAATGGGGACAATGCGGAAGGGCCTGCCGGGTGCGGTCGCCGGCAGGTCCAGGACGCGGGGGGCGCGATCAGCGGGCGTTGTCGATTCCGCTGACCAGCATCTGCACGGCGTCTTCCGAGGCCATGTCGCTGACGAAGAACTGCGCCACGACATCCCCGAACACGGTGGCGAACTGGGGCTGGCTGGCGAAACCATGCGCGGAGGCCCCGAGCATGGCGCCGTTCTCGATCGCGACGGCGCGATCCTCGAAGCTCTTCTTCGCGCAATCGTCGAAATCGTCCACCGGCAGGTCGGTGCGGGCCGGGATCGAGCCCTTGATCAGGTTGAAGTCATGCTGGACCTTGGGGTCCATGACCACTTCGGCCAGGGCGTCCTGCGCCTTGGTCACCTCAGGATCGGTCACCTTGAACATGCCGAAACTGTCGATCAGCCATTGGAAGGACGGGGTTTCCGAAGGCGTCGCGAAGCACAGGAAATCCTCGCCCGGCTTCAGGCCCTTGGCCAGGAATTCGCCCTTGGCCCAGTCGCCCATGATCTGCATCCCGGCCTGGCCGTTGATGACCATGCCCGAAGCCACGGCCCAGTCGCGGCCGGTGAAACCGTCGTCGACCAGCCCGCGCACTTGGCGCAGCGTGTCGAAGACCTGCTTCATGGTGTCCGAGGACAGCGCCTCGGAGTCCAGTTCGACCAGCGCCTTGTTGTAGAATTCCGGCCCGCCGATATCCGCGACGAGCGCGTCGAATATCACCTGGATCTGCCAGGGCTCGTCGCCCATGGCCAGCGGGATGACGCCGGCCTCCCTCAG
This sequence comes from Paracoccus sp. TRP, assembly GCF_000185925.1. Lineage (NCBI taxonomy): Bacteria > Pseudomonadati > Pseudomonadota > Alphaproteobacteria > Rhodobacterales > Paracoccaceae > Paracoccus > Paracoccus sp. TRP. The sequence goes on from NZ_AEPN01000027.1 coordinate 26,832, forward strand.
CTTCGCCCCGTCCTCGATCAGTTCGGCCCAGGTGCCGGGCTGATCGATGCCGGCCTTGTCGAAGGCGGCCTTGTTCGCCCAGACCCAGTTCTGGCGATGCATGTTGATGGGCACCGCGATCAGGTCGTCGCCGTTCTTGACGAAGGGCAGCACCTGCGGCGCAATGGCGGCTTCCCAGCCATTCGCCTCGTCAAGCGCGTTGAGCTCGCGCATCACGCCTTCGGCCGACCAGTCGATGCCCTCCCAGCCGATGAACTGCATGGAGCCCGGCGGGTTGCCAGAGGCCAGGCGCGAGCGCAACGCCTGCTGCATGTTGCCGCCGGACTGTCCGCCCACGGCGCTGTCCTGCCAGCCGTAGCCTTTGGCAGCCAGTGCTTCCCGGACGACGTTGAGCGCGGCGGCTTCGCTTTCGGCCACCCAGTGATGCATGACCTCGAGCTTTACCTCGGCCTGAGCGGGCATCGCGGCGATCAGCGATACCGAGCTGGCGAGAACAGCGGGAAATAGGTTCTTCATGGGGATACTCCCTGTTTTCGGTGGGGGTGAAGGCTCGGTGGCGTTCCGCTCGTCTCGGGCCGGTCGGTTTCAGGCCTGGACAGCGGCGCCGTATTCCACGTTTCGGCCGCCAAAGCGGCGGACACGGATATTGGCTTGTTCGGCATGGCCGACGAAGCCCTCCATATGACACAGGCGCGACGCATAGGCGCCGATCATGGCCGAGGCTTCGTCGGTAAGGATCTTCTGATAGGTGCAGGTCTTGAGGAACTTCCCGACCCACAGCCCGCCCGTATAACGCGCCGCCCGCAATGTCGGCAGTGTGTGGTTGGTGCCGATCACCTTGTCCCCGAAGGCGACATTGGTGCGCACGCCAAGGAACAATGCCCCGTAATTGGTCATGTTGTTCAGGAAATAGTCGGGATCGGCGGTCATCACCTGGACATGTTCCGAGGCCACGCGATCACCCTCGGCCACCATCTCGTCCAGCGTGTCGCACAGGATGATTTCGCCGTAATCCTCCCATGCCTTGCGGGCGATCTCTGCGGTGGGCATCAGTTGCAGCAGCCGCTCGATCTCGCGCAGCGTGTCGCCGGCCAGCTTTTCCGAATTGGTGATCATCACCGCCGGCGAGTTCGGGCCGTGCTCGGCCTGGCCCAGGAGATCGGTGGCGCAGATCTCGCCGTCCACGCTGTCGTCGGCGATGACCAGCGTTTCGGTCGGGCCGGCGAACAGGTCGATGCCCACCTTGCCGAAGAGCAACCGCTTGGCTTCGGCGACATAGGCGTTGCCGGGACCGGCCAGCATGTCCACCGGGGCGATGGTCTCGGTGCCGTAGCCCATGGCGGCGATGGCCTGCACGCCGCCGAGGCAATAGATCTCGTCCGCGCCGGCCAGCGCCTGGGCGGCCACGATCTTGTCGGCGATCCTGCCCTTGAAGGGTGGGGCGCAGGTGATGACGCGCTGGCAGCCCGCGACCTTGGCGGTCAGCACGGTCATATGTGCCGAGGCCAGCAGCGGATATTTCCCGCCCGGGACATAGCAGCCGACATTCTGGATCGGCACGTTTCTGTGGCCCAGGATGACGCCCGGCAGCGGCTCGACCTCAAGGTCCAGCATGGTGTCGCGTTGCGCTTGCGCGAAATTGCGAATCTGTTCCTGGGCGAAGTCCAGGTCGTGGCGTTCCTGCACGCTCAGCCCGTCGATGCAGGCGGCGATCTCGGCCTCGGTCAACCGATAGCTGTCGCGGTCGAGCCCGTCGAACCTGACGCTGAGTTCGCGCACGGCCCTGTCGCCGCCCTCGGCGATCTGCGCCAGCAGCTTCTCGACGGCTTCGGTGACGGCGGGGTCGGTCTGGTCGCCCTGCTGCAGGCGCGCGGTCTTCACATGCCGGATCATGGCAAATCTACCTCTGGGGGTGAAGCCTCGCGGCCACCCGTGCTGGTTTCGGAAAAAGGGTGAGGGCAGGAAAGGTGGGATGCGGGGGCGGCGTGCCGCCCCCCCCCCCCCCCCCCCCCCCCC
>NZ_AEPN01000026.1:0-52294 GCF_000185925.1 Paracoccus sp. TRP
AGGAATCCCTTTTGTCAACACGACCTAGTCTTCATCTATGCGGCAAGCTACGGCGGGGCGGATTGGGTTTGGCGAAGCAGGGCGCGCAGTTGAGTATGCTTTACTGGCAAGAACTCAAGGTACTATTGTCGGGCAGGGTGGGATGATTGTTTTGGACATTGCGAAACAGTTCGCAAATCCTGCCCCCGCAACCAACGATAATTGCGACCCCGCTGCATCCGCCGCGGGGTTTTTGCGTTGCGCCGAAAGCGTAAGGATTCCGGCAAGATCGCCCTGAACGTCGATCTCGATCCGATCCTCCCCCGGCGTCAGCACGATCTTGTCCACTAGTGAGCGCAGGATGGCCGACCGTCTTCGGAGACGCGAAGATGACCACCGCGCTGCTCGACCGTCTCACTCACCATTGCGACATCGTCGAAACCGGAAACGACAGCTGGCGCATCAATACACGAGCCTGACCGACCTCCAAAACGCAGGCCCGCGTCGGCTGGGCCAGATGGAAAGCTACGCCGCCACGGGCCTGCTCACCACATCGCCAGAGGGGTCCCTTTGCGACGCCGATAAGGGGCCACCATGCAACGCCGATTGACAGCACATGCGGCGATAGACCCCGACAAGGGCGCCATGGTCGTGATGCAGATCGGCCTGCGACATGGGTTGGCCCCCAAGATTGACAAGCCCGCCCCCAAGACCGCAAGTTGACGCGGCGGGGGCATGCTCTGGAACCCCACGCGCAGCCCGTTCCCAGCAAGATCAGAACAGCCATGGATCCTCGCAGCGCCCTGCCTTCGATCGACAAACTCTTGCGTCAGGACGAGATCCTGCGCCTTATCGCCAATCACGGACGCGACGCCGTGGTCGAGACGCTGCGCAGCCTGCTTCAGGACCGGCGGCGGGCGATCGGACAGGGTCAGGCAGCAGCCGGCAATCTGCTAACCGAATGTGCCGAGCGGCTGGCAGAGCAGGCCGAGCCCTCGCTCCGACCGGTGCTGAACCTGACGGGCACGGTCAACCATACCAATCTGGGCCGTGCCCTGCTGTCGCAGCGGGCTGCCGAGGCGGCCTGTCAGGCGATGATCAGCGCGACCAATCTGGAATACGACCTTGATCAGGGCACACGCGGCGACCGCGACAGCCATGTCGAGGCGTTGATCTGCCGCCTGACCGGGGCCGAGGCCGCGACCGTGGTGAACAACAATGCCGCGGCGGTCATGCTGATGCTGAACACACTGGCGCTGGGGCGCGAGGTCGTCGTTTCTCGTGGCGAGCTGGTCGAGATCGGCGGCGCATTCCGCGTCCCTGATGTGATGGCCCGCGCGGGCTGCCGCTTGCACGAGGTCGGCACCACCAACCGCACCCATCTGCGTGACTATGCTCAGGCTGTGAACGAAGAAACTGCCGCCTTCATGAAGGTTCATGCCAGCAATTACGCAATCGAGGGCTTTACGGCCGAGGTGCCTCAGGCCGATCTGGCAGCACTCGCGCGGCGGCAGGGCATCCCCTTCCTGATTGATCTTGGTAGCGGCTCGTTGCTGGATCTGGGCGCTTTTGGGTTGCCTGCCGAGCCGACGGCGCGGCAAGCGATCAGTGATGGGGCTGATGCGGTCACCTTTAGCGGTGACAAGCTTTTGGGGGGGCCACAATGCGGCATCATCGCCGGTTCGCGTGAGCTGATCGCCCGTATGCGCGCCAACCCGCTGAAACGGGCGCTGAGGGTGGACAAGATCATCCTTGCCGCGCTGACCGCAACACTGCAAAGCCACTGCGATCCTGAACGCGCCCGGGCCGAGATCCCGACCCTGCGCCTTTTGACCCGCCCCACGGATGAGATCCGTGCCCTGGCCGAATGGTTGTGCCCGCAGGTCGGGACGGCGGTTGCCGGGTGGGCCGGGGTCTCGGTCATCGAATGCCTTAGCCAGATCGGCAGCGGGGCGCGGCCGGTGGATCTGCTGCCAAGCGCGGGGCTGGCTTTTGACGGGATCGGCGGCGTTTCGGCCCAAGCTATCGCGCGGGCGTTTCGCGAACTGCCACTGCCGGTGATCGGGCGGATCCACAAGGACCGGTTCCTGCTGGATCTGCGCTGTCTTGAAAACGCAGAGCCCTTTCTTGCTCAGCTGGGCCGACTGACTCTCGTCGCGCCTTCGGCTTGAGTCAGTTGCGGTTAGTGTGGCAAAGGGCGCATCCCAACCCTTCCTTGGACAGGAGGACGAACCATGGAATTCCGTCTTAATCGCCGGCAACTCGTCGGGGGCCTGGCCACCGCTGCGGCGCTTGCCCCGCTTGCCAGCCGCGCTGCCGAGGTGCTGCGCTTTTCGGCCATCCCCGACGAGGACGCAACCAAGCTGATGGGCCGCTTCACCAAGGTTGCCGAATATCTGTCCGACAAGCTGGGCGTTCCGGTCGAGTTCGTTCCGGTGAAATCCTACCCTGCCGCTGTAGTGGCCTTTCGCAACGATCAGATCCAGCTTGCGTGGTTCGGCGGATTGTCGGGCGTGCAGGCGCGGCTGGCGCTGCCAGGCTCGGTCGCCATTGCGCAGGGCGAAGAGGATGCGCGTTTCGTCAGCTATTTCATTGCCAATAAGGCGACCGGCCTGACTGAGGGGCCGGACTTCCCCATGGCCGCCAAGGGGCGCAGCTTTACCTTTGGTGCCAAGACCTCGACTTCGGGCCGGTTGATGCCGGAATATGAGATCAGGCGGAACACCGGGGTGGCGCCGGAAGAGTTCTTTTCCCGGGTCGGGTTTTCGGGCGATCACACCAAAACCGTCGAGCTGGTGCAAAGCGGCGCCTATGAGATCGGCGCGGTCAACTTCACCGCCTATGACGACATGGTGGCCAAGGGGCAGGTCGATCCGGCCGAGGTCCCGGTGATCTGGCGCACTCCGGCCTATCCCGACTACAATTTTACCCTGCGCGGCGATGCTGATGAGAAATTTGGCGCGGGCTTTACCGAGCGGCTGACCACGGCGATCCTTGGGATGGATGACCCCGAGATCCTTGGCGCCTTTCCGCGCAGCCGCTTTATCGCGGCGAGCAATGCCGATTACCAGCCCATCGAAGAGGTCGCGCGCCAGCTTGATCTTTTGGACTAAAGGTCGCCCATGATCGAGCTGCGTGGGCAAACCCTGTCCTATGGCCCCGCTGTGGTGCTGGAAAACGTTACCCTGACGATCCGGCAGGGTGAGCGTGTGGCACTGCTTGGCCGCAGCGGGGCGGGCAAATCGACGCTGCTGGCGGCGATCCGCGAAAAGGCCATGGTCGCGGGAAAAGAGGTGGCACTGGTCCCCCAGGACAATGCGCTGGTCCCGCAGCTAAGCCTTTTTCACAACGTCCATATGGGCCGCCTGCATCGTCATTCGGCGCTATACAATCTGGTCACGCTGTTGCGTCCCTTTCGTCGCGACCGGGCCGAAGTTGCCGAACTGACCCGCGAACTGGGGCTTGAGCCGCCGGTTGATCAGCCGGTCGAGCGGCTTTCGGGCGGGCAGCGCCAGCGCACCGCCGTGGCGCGGGCCATTCATGGCGGTGGCGAGGTGCTGCTGGCGGATGAGCCTGTCTCGGCGCTGGATGAAAAGCAGGCACCTGAGGTGCTGGCGACGCTGATCTCACGTTTTCCGACTTCGGTGATCTCGCTGCATGATGTCGGGCTGGCGCAGGCATATTGCACGCGACTGGTCGGGCTAAAGGACCGGCGCATCATCTTTGACATGCCGGCAGGCGAACAGAATGCTGCCGACATCGACCATCTCTATGCCCGCTGAGCGCGAGGCCAAGCCGTCCCTGCGCCGGTTGCAGGTCGTCTGGATCGCGCTGACGCTGGCCGCGCTGGCACTGTTCGCGGCCGATTTGCAGATCAGCGCGCCGTCCCCCGGGGCGGTGCTCAAGGCACTGGCGATGGGCTTTGCCCGCCCCGATTTCGCGGCGCTGGAAAACCTGGGGCAGGCGCTGCTGTTGACGCTGACCGTGGCCTTTGGCGGCGTCGCCATTGGCGCGGTTGCGGGCTTTGCCATGGCACTGCTTTGGCGCTGGCGTGCGGTCAGGATGCTGTCGCTGTCCCTGCGCAGCGTGCATGAGCTGATCTGGGCGCTGTTCATCATGACGGTGACCGGGCCCGAACCCATCGCGGCGGTGCTGGCCTTGGCGCTGTCCTATAGCGGCATATTTGCCAAGGTGTTTGGCGAAATCCTTGACGAGGCTGACCCGCGCCCGCGCGACGCCCTGCCCGGGCGCGGAATGACTCTTTCGGGGCTGATCTATGCGCGGCTGGTGCCCAGCCTGCCGGCATTCTGGAGCTATTTCTGCTATCGTATCGAATGCGGCATCCGCTCCAGCGCGGTGCTGGGCTTTGTCGGCCTGCCGACGCTGGGGTTTGAGCTTGATACCCTGTTCAAACAAGGCCGTTACGACGGTGCGGCGGCCGTGCTTTTGCTGATCTATGCGCTGATCCTCAGCCAGTCGCTGTGGCTGCGTCGCAGGCTGGTGCCGCTTTATGTTCTGGGCGCGCTGGCCTATCTCGCCTCACTGTCGCAAGGGCCGGTCTCGGCTGCCGGTCTGTGGCAGCTGATCGGGGTCGATATGGTCCCGGCCCCTCTGCGAGGCGCTGATCCGGGCGCGGCCGGAACTTGGCGCGCCTTTGGCGACTGGCTGTGGCGGCTCGTCTCACACGAGGTGCTGCCGGGGGCATGGGCGACGGTGCTGGTCAGCTATCTGGCCTTTGTTCTGTGCGGCATCATCGCGCTTTTTGCCTTTCCGCTGATCGTTCCGGCATTGGCTGGCAGGATCGGCTCGGGCTTTGGCCATGTGGTGCTGGTGATCCTGCGCTCTACCCCGGAATATATGCTGGTCTTTGTCGGGGTGCAGGTCTTTGGCCCCTCGATGCTGCCGGCGGTGCTGGCGCTGGGGCTGCACAATGGCGCGATCATCGCCCATTTGATCGGCCGGGAGGCGACAAGGATCGTGCCCGGCCTGCGTCCCGACCGCCCGAAGGGCGCCGGGCTATATGCCTATGAGCTGGTGCCGCGTGTTTCGTCCGGGCTGGTCGCTTATCTGTTCTATCGCGGCGAGATCATCCTGCGTGAAAGCATGATCCTGGGCATTCTGGGCATCGCCACGCTGGGCTTTTATGTCGATAGTGCCATTGCCACCTTGCGTTTTGATCGCGCGGCGGTGCTGGTCGTGGCGATGATGCTGCTGACGGCGCTGGTCGACTGGGGGTCGCGGGCGCTGCGGCGCAGGCTGCGGGTCGGGGCGGTTTCGACCCGGCCCTATTGCTAGGTCTTAACCCGGCAGGCCGCTGATGCGCATGGCGGCAAAGCGTTCGCGCAACCATCGCGCCGCCGGTCCGCTGGGCCGCTGCTTGTGCCAGACCATCTCCAGCGCAACCGGCCAGTCGGCCCCGTCAAAACGCAGCGGCGGTATGACCAGATCCTCGCGGACGGGAGAGTTCTCGATGATATGGTCAGGGACCAAAGCCCAGCCGATACCCTGCCGGACCAGTTGCAGGATCACCCAGTGGCTTTCGACCCACCAGACCTCGGCCGCGGTGCGCAGGCGCTGTTTTTCCGGGCCTTCGCTGCGGACCGCAACCATAAGCTGGCGGTGTCGCTTGAGTTCTTCGAAATCAATCGCGCCATTGGCCAAAGGGTGATTCTTGCCGCAGACCAGTTGCAGCGGCACCCAGCCCAGCGTGTGAAAGCCGATCTCGGCCGGCAGAATCTCCTGCCGCCACATCACGCCGATATCGGCCTTGCCATCCAGCACCAGCCGGCTGACGTCCTCCATCATCGGAAACAGCAGCTCCAGCTCTACATGCGGGAAGTGGGCGGCGAAATCGGCAAATAGTGCAGCCAGAGGCTTTTCCGGATAAAGCTCGTCCACGGCAACGACCAGCCGATGCTCGACATGGGCGGTGAAACTGGCGGCGACACCAATCAGATGCTCGCGCCGGTCCAGCACCACCCGTGCTTCGGCAAGCAGCCGTTCGCCGGCCGGGGTCAGGACCGGGTTGCGGCCCTGGCGGCTGAAAAGTTCGATCCCAAGGTCGTCTTCAAGGTTCGATACCTGTGTGCTGATTGCCGACTGAGCCTTGCGCAGCGCCCGTCCGGCGGCCGAGAACGAGCCGCTTTCGGCGGTGGCGACAAAAGCCTGCAATTGATCCAGTGTGACAGTCATCTATCAGAAAATCAGATGGTATCTAACTTGGTATTCCGGGAAATACAGATAGAAAGCGCATCAAGCAATAACGAGGAATCATTATGACGATGCGCAGTTTTCCAGACCGCGTACGGCACGCCATCAGCTTCGAGCTGATCGGTCTGGTGATTGTCACCCCGCTGACCGCCTGGATCTATGACAAACCGATGCTCGACATGGGCGTCGTCGGCGTAGGCGCGGCGACGGCGGCGACGGTCTGGAATTTTGTCTTCAACCTTGGTTTCGACCATGCCATGCGGCGCTGGGTCGGGCATGTCCAAAAGGCGGTTCACCACCGCCTGTTGCATACGATGCTGTTCGAGCTGGGTTTGCTGATCATGCTGTTGCCGCCGATGGCGTGGTATCTGGGCATGACGCTGTGGCAGACGCTCATGCTCGATCTGTTCATCGTGGCGTTCTATCTGGTCTATAACTTTGTCTTTAACATCGCTTACGACCGGCTGTTTCCGTTGCCCCACGATCACCGGCCCGGGCAGGGTCAGCCGGCCTAGGCCGGATCGCAGGATATTTCGTCCAGCAGAAAGGCGCGGAACTTGCGGATAGCGGGACGGTTGCGGCGGCCTTTGGGATAGACCAGCCAAAAGCTGCGGCCGTTCTGCGCCACCAGCGGAAAGGGCTGGATCAGGCTGCCGGTTGCCAGCTCAAACCGGAAAAAGCGCGGCGTCAGCAGTGCCACGCCGTAACCCTCCAGCGCCGCCCGCGCCTCGTGCAGGTCTGTCGACAGGGTCAGGCCGGGGCGCGGCGGCGTTTCCCAGAAATCCACCCCTGCCGCGCGCATCCACACCGCCCAGTTCGGGTCAACCCGATCCAGCAGCGGCAGTTTCAGCAGATCGGCGGGTTCACGCAGGTCATGCTTTTTCGCCAGTTCAGGCGACAGCATGGGCGTGTACTCGATCGACATAAGGAAATGTGATTCCAGCCCGGGCCAGTCTCCGTCACCAGCGCGGATCGCCACGCTGATATCCTCGCGCCCGAAATCGACCAGATTGTCGCTGGTCTCCAGTCTGACGGCAAGGTTGGGGTGGTTCATCTGGAATTTGCCCAGCCGCGGCGACAGCCAGGCCCCGGCAAAAGTCGGCACGGTCGAGATCGACAGGGTCGAGACCGAATCTGCCGAAGGATCGGCAAAAGCCTCGCGCAGCATGTCAAAGGCATCAATGCTCGGGCGGGCAAACAATGCCCCCGTTTCGGTCAGGGTGATTCCGCGCGGTTTGCGCAGAAACAGCGGCATGCCCAGCCGCTCTTCCAGCAGGCGGATCTGATAGCTGACTGCCGCCTGGGTCATGCCCAGCTCCTGTGCGGCGCGGGTAAAGCTCAGGTGCCGCGCCACCGCCTCAAAGGCGCGCAGGGCGGCAAGCGGGGGAATAGACATAAGCCTGCCTTATGAAAGCGTACTGAGGCTTTGTTGGCCATCGTCGAGGAAACCTAGCATGATCAGGTCATTGTTCAATAACGATCACCGAAAGGAGGACTTAAATGTCCGACAATCTTGCATGCGAGCGTCAACGTCCGCTGTTCTCGGGACTGGCCAGGATGCTGTTCGGTGTATTGCGCCGGGATAAGCCCGGCCTATCCTCATGCCCTGACCGCATGGCGGCGCTGGATCATCCCGAAACCCGCAAGGCGCTGGCCGAACTGCCGCCCCATCTTTTGCGCGATATCGGCGCGTCTGATGCACGCAGCGATACCACTCCGGTCCCGCAAGAGGGCGACGCTCTGCGTCGTCACCTTTGGTAGCACCTTAGCGCGGGGCGCTTTTGCGCACCGTTTCCCCAAAAGCGCGGCGATAGGCCCGCGCCAGGGTCGCTGCTGATGAAAACCCGGTACGCGAGGCGATTTCGCCCAGCGTCAGCCGGGTTTCCAAAGCCAGTGCCCGGGCGTGGGACAGCCGGATCTGCCGGTAATATCCGCCTGCCGACAGGCCCAGATGGGCGTGAAAAAGCCGATCCATGCTGCGCGTGGACAGGGCCGCACGCTCGGCAATCCGGGGCAGGGGCAACGGCTGCTCGGCCGTCTCACGCATGGCAACGATGGCGCGCTGCAGCGAAGATGGCAGCGCGCTGTCAGTCATCCGGCTGGGCAATTGCCACTCGACCGGGTCGGTGCTGCGTCCCATGACCCGGCCAAACATATTCGCCACGTCAAAGCGCAGCGCCTCACCTGCCTGCGCGCCGATCAGGTCCAACGACCAGCTGAGCACGCTTTGCGCGCCTCCGCAGGTGACGATATTGCCATCGGTGGCATAAGGGTCTGGAACCACTGTGATTTCTGGAAATGCCTCGGCCAGCGCCTCACGCTCCATCCAGTGAATGGCGGCGCGGCGTCCGGCAAGCAGCCCCAGCCGTGCCAGCAGCCAGGCCCCGGTATCGATACCACCCACGACCGGCAGGCCACGTGCCTTGCGCAGTACTGCCTGCGCCGAATCGCGCTGCAGATGGTCGCGCATTCCGTAGCCCGATACGAGAATCAGCGCATCCGTTGCCCCTACCCGATCCAGCGGCAGATCGACCGAGATCGCCAGCCGCGACGAACTGGTCACCGGCCCTCCGTCAAGCGATGTGATCTGCCAGGAAAACAGCCGCTGCCCCGAAAGGTCGCGCGCCGCCCGCAGGGGCTCGATGGCGCTGGCCAGCACCATGTTCGAAAATCCATCGAACAGCAGAAAGGTCAGATGCAGCGGAGATTTTGACGGCATAGGCAAAGATTATGGCGAAATCAGCCAATCATGCCAGCAAATTTGCTGTCACGTTGATTTCCAAGCCATAAATTGCCGGAGTTACTAATGAACCGTGACGTCTTCATCACCTGTGCGGTGACGGGTTCGGGTCAGAGCCACAAGAAATCGAATCTGGTGCCGATCACGCCCAAAGAAATCGCCGATTCCTGCATCGAGGCGGCGAAAGCGGGCGCGGCCATTGCCCATGTGCATGTGCGCAACCCCGAAACCGGCGCCCCGTCGCGCGATCCCGCGCTGTACCGCGAGGTGGTGGACCGTGTGCGCTCGGCCGAGGTCGACGTGGTGCTGAACCTGACGGCGGGGATGGGCGGCGATATCGTGCTTGGCTCGGCCGAAGCGCCCCTGCCCCTGTCGCCGCAATCCGACATCGTCGGCGCAAGTGAGCGTCTGGTGCATGTCGAAGAGTTGCTGCCCGAGATCTGCACACTTGACTGCGGCACGATGAACTTTGCCGAAGCCGATTACGTCATGACGAACACCCCCGGCACCCTGCGCGCCATGGCTGCACGCATTCAGGCCGCGGGCGTCCGCCCCGAGATCGAGGTTTTTGACACCGGCCATCTGTGGCTTGCCAGGACGCTGGTCGATGAGGGGCTGATTGACGATCCGGTGATGATCCAGCTGTGCATGGGTATCCCCTATGGCGCGCCATCTGATCCCAACAGCCTGATGGCGATGGTGAACAACATCCCGCCCGGCTGGGTCTATTCGATGTTCTCGATCGGGCGGATGCAGCTGCCTTATGTGGCACAGGCCGCTTTGGCCGGCGGCAATGTCCGGGTCGGGCTTGAGGACAACATCTGGCTGGACAAGGGTGTGCTGGCCAGTAACGGCGATCTGGTCGAGCGTGCGACCACCATCCTGACCGCCATGGGCTGCCGGATCCTTGGACCGCAGGAGGTGCGCGAAAAGCTGAAACTGACCCGGCGCTGAGCCACAGACCGAACCAATTCATAACATCAAGACAGGGGGTCCATCATGAGTATCAATCTGACGAGGCAAGGGCTGACCCGCCGCGGGGTTCTGGCCGGCGCGGCGGGGATGGCTGCGGCGGGGCTGATCCTGCCGTGCGGCGCATATGCCCAAACGGCCAAGCGTGGCGGCAGGCTGCGCATCGGCCATCTGGGCGGCGCGACCTCGGACACGCTGGACCCTGCGACCTACGCGGCGGGGCCGGTGGTGACGGCGATGCTGGCGGTCTGCAACAACCTGGTCGAGATCGACGCCAAGGGCCGTGCCGTCCCCGAACTGGCCGAGTTCGAGCCGGATGCCGAGGCCCGTGTCTGGACCTTCCGGCTGAAGGACGGCGTGACCTTTTCCGACGGGCGCAAGCTGACGGCGCGGGATGTTATCGCCTCGTTCAACCACCACCGCGGCGATCAGACCAAATCCGGTGCCAAGGGCTCGCTTGAACAGGTCAAGGATATCCGTGCTGACGGCGACAATGTGGTGATCTTTGAACTGGTCTCGGGCAATGCCGACTTTGCCTATATGACCTCGGATTATCACTTTGTCATCATGCCCGCGAATGAGGATGGCACGCTGGACTGGCAGTCCGGCCTGGGAACCGGCGGCTATGTGCTGGAAAACTTTGAGCCGGGCGTGCGCATCACGCTGAAGCGCCGCGATGACTACTGGAAACCCGACCGCGCCTGGTTTGACGAGGCGGTGTTGCTGACCATCAACGACGCCACCGCCCGCCAGAATGCGCTGATGACGGGCGAAGTCGATGTCATCAACTCGCCTGATCTGGCCACGCTGCACCTGTTGCAGCGCCGCCCCGGCCTGCAGCTGGTCGAGGTGACGGGCACCGCCCATTACACCATGCCGATGTTCTGTGATCAGGGGCCCTTTACCGATCCGAATGTGCGGCTGGCGCTGAAATATGCCATCGACCGGCAAGAGGTTCTGGACAAGGTGCTGCGCGGTCATGGCCAGATCGCCAATGACAGCCCCATCGCTCCGGCGAACCGCTTTTATGCCGCCGATCTGGCCCAGAACAGCTATGATCCGGATAAGGCCAGGCATTACCTGAAACAGGCGGGGATGGAGGGCCTGAAGGTCGAGATCTCGGCCTCGGACGCGGCCTCGGTCGGGGCGCTCGACATGGTGCAGCTGTTCCAGCAATCGGCCAAGGCGGCGGGCATCGACCTGACCGTCAAGCGTGAGCCGGACGACGGCTACTGGTCGAATGTCTGGCTGAAAAAGCCCTTCTGCGTCAGCTACTGGAACGGTCGCCCGACCGAGGATGACATGTTCAGCCTTGTCTATGCCAAAGGGGCCGAATGGAACGAAAGCCACTGGGATAACCAGCGTTTCAACGAGCTGCTGCTAAAGGCGCGGGCCGAACTGGATGAAAGCCTGCGCGCCGAGATGTATCGCGAAATGCAGGGGCTGGTCTCTCAGGATGGCGGGACGATCATCCCGATTTTTGTGAACTATATCGACGTGGCCAATGACAAGGTCGCGCATGGCGAGGTGGCGTCGAACCGCTTCCTCGATGGCTGGAAGATCGTGGAACGGTGGTGGCAGGCATGAAGATTGCGGCAATCGGCGGCGGAGTCATCGGCGGGGGCTGGATCGCCCGCTTTATCCTCTCGGGTTATGATGTCGCGGTCTATGATCCCCACCCCGAGGCGCAGCGCATCATCGCAGAGGTGCTGGCGAACGCAACCCGGGCATGGGAGGCGTTGTTTCAGGCGCCTTTGCCCCGGCCGGGGCGCATCCATTGGGCGGGCTCGGTGGCCGAGGCGGTCCGGGAAGCCGATTACATTCAGGAAAGCGTGCCCGAGCGGCTGGATCTCAAGCATCGCATCATTGCCGAGATCGAGGATGCAGCGCCTGAAACGGCGCTGATCGGCTCATCAACCTCGGGTTTCAAACCCTCGGAACTGCGGCAGGGTGCGCGTCTGCCTGATCGTATCCTTGTCGCCCATCCTTTCAATCCGGTCTATCTTTTGCCGGTGGTCGAGGTCGTGGGTGGCGGAGAGGCGGCGGCCCGCGCCTGCGAAATCCTGACCGCTATCGGCATGAAGCCGGTCCAGATCGCGCGCGAGATTGATGCCCATATCGGTGACCGCCTGCTGGAAGCGGTCTGGCGCGAGGCCCTGTGGCTGGTCAATGACGGTATCGCAACCACCAAAGAGATCGACGATATCATCCGTTTTGGCTTTGGTCTGCGCTGGGCGCAGATGGGCCTGTTCGAGACCTATCGCATCGCCGGGGGCGAAGCCGGGATGCGTCATTTCCTTGGCCAGTTCGGCCCGGCGCTGAAATGGCCCTGGACCAAGCTGATGGATGTGCCCGACCTTGATGACGCGCTGATCGACCGCATCGCCGGTCAATCCGACGCGCAATCGGGTCATCACAGTATCCGCGAGCTAGAGCGGATCCGTGACGACAACCTTGTCGGCATCTTTCATGCGCTCAAGGCCAATGATTGGGGCGTCGGCCAGACTGTCCGGGCGCAAGAGGACGGTTTCTATGCGCGCGCCCCGGCCCGGGCCGAAGGCTATCCCCTGCGTCTTCATCAGGCCCGCGTCGCCGGTGGCTGGGTCGATTACAACGGCCATATGACCGAGTTCCGTTATCTTCAGGTGCTGGGTGACGCGACCGATGCCTTTCTGATCCATATCGGGCTGGATGCGGAATACCGTGCGCAGGGTCGCTCGGCCTATACGGTTGAAACCCATATCCGCCATCTGGCCGAGGTAAAGGCCGGCGAGCTGCTGACGGTCGAGACCCGGCTGCTGGGGCATGACGCCAAGCGGTTCCGTCTGCATCACGCCATCCTGCGCGAGGACGGGACCGAGGCCGCGACGGGTGAGCATATGCTCTTGCATGTAGATACGGACGAGGGGCGCACCATCCCGATGCCGCCCACGCTGCTTGAGGCGCTTGACCGGGTGGCGGCGCAGGATACGGCCCCCCATCCCGACCATGCCGGCGCGGGCATCCGTTCTGTCCGCCAGAAGGAGGCAACGGCATGAGCGCCCCCGCCGCCCGGCGACAGCGGCCCATCCTGCGGATGATCGTGGGGCGGCTGGGCATCGGGGTATTTACACTGTTCGTCATCTCGGTGCTGATCTTTCTGGCCGTCAGCCTGCTGCCCGGCGATATCGCCCAGCAGGTGCTGGGCCAGTCCGCCACGCCCGAGACGGTTGCAGCTTTCCGGCGCGAACTTGGCCTCGATCAGCCCCTGATCTGGCGCTATCTCGACTGGGTCGGGGGCGTGCTTTCGGGCGATTTTGGCCGCTCGCTCGCCAATGGCAGGCCGGTGGCCGAACTTTTGGCGGCGCGGCTGGGCAATACGCTGTTTCTTGCCGCCTATGCCGCTGTGATCGCGGTGCCGGTGGCGGTGGGGCTTGGCCTGCTGTCCGCCCTGTGGCGCGGCAGCTGGTTTGACCGCATCGCCAATGTGGCGACGCTTTCGGCGATCTCGTTTCCCGAATTCTTCATCGCCTATATCCTGATGTTCTGGCTGTCGGTCCGTATGGGCTGGTTGCCCTCGATCGCTGATCCCGGCGCCTCACCCCGGCTGGGCGAGATGCTGAGCCGCGCCTTCCTGCCCGCGATCACGCTGGTTCTGGTGGTGACCGCGCATATGATGCGCATGACGCGGGCGGCCGTCGTCAACGTGTTGGGTGCGCCCTATGTGACGATGGCACGGCTCAAGGGTGTTTCGCGCTGGAGGGTGGTGACGCGGCACGCGCTGCCGAACGCCCTTGCCCCGATCGTCAATGTGGTGGCGCTGAACATCGCATGGCTGATCACCGGCGTCGTCATTGTCGAGGTGGTCTTTGTCTATCCCGGACTGGGCCAGCTGATGGTGGACAGTGTCACCAACCGCGACATTCCGGTGGTTCAGGCCTGTGCGCTGATCTTTGCCGCCGTCTATATCCTTTTGAACCTGCTGGCCGATGTTCTGGCAATCGCCACGAACCCGCGCCTGCTGCATCCGAGGTGACGCCATGATGCGGATGCTGAAAACCATGCCGCCGACGGCAATCCTTGGGGTGCTGGTCATCCTTGCCTATGCGGTGATTGCACTTTTTGCGCCGCTGTTCGCCCCCTATGGCGAGGCGCAGATCGTCGGCGCGCAGTTCGAACCGTGGAGCGCGACCTATCCCTTTGGCACCGACACGCTTGGCCGGGACATGCTGTCGCGGCTGATCTGGGGCGCGCGCAATACCGTGGGCGTCGCGCTGGTCACGACCGCGCTGGCCTTTGGTATCGGGGCCATCGCCGGGCTTTTGGCGGCGGCGCTGGGTGGCTGGGTCGATCTGGTGCTGTCGCGCCTCGTCGATGTGCTGATGGCGGTGCCCGCGCTGATCCTGACGCTGCTGGCGCTTTCAGCGTTGGGGCCGGGGGTGATGAACCTGATCGCGGTGGTTGCAGTTCTGGATTCCACCCGGGTCTTTCGCCTTGCCCGGGCCACGGCGATGAATGTCATGGTGATGGATTACGTCGAGGCCGCGCATCTGCGGGGTGAGGGTATCTGGTGGACGATCACGCGTGAGGTGCTGCCCAATATCTCGGCCCCGCTGATTGCCGAATTCGGCTTGCGCTTCTGCTTTGTCTTTCTGACCATCTCGGCCCTGTCCTTTCTGGGGCTTGGCCTGCCGCCGCCCATGGCGGACTGGGGTGCGATGGTGCGCGACAATGCGGCGCTGATCACCTTTGGCGATATCACCCCGCTCTTGCCGGCTGCCTGCATCGCGGTGCTGACGGTTTCGGTCAATTTCGTGGTGGACTGGATGCTGCACCGCGCCTCGGGTCTGAAGGACTGAACCATGCTGCTGAACATCGAAAACCTGAAGGTCGAGGCGCGGGGCGAGGAAGGCTGGACCCCGATTCTGCACGGCGTCGATCTGAAGGTCGCACGGGGTGAGGTGGTCGGCCTGATCGGCGAATCCGGCGCGGGGAAATCGACGCTGGGTCTTGCTGCGCTGGGTTTTGTCCAGGGCGGGCTGCGTTTTGCGGGCGGGCGGGTGCTTTTTGACGGCACCGACCTGCTGCAATTGCCCGAGCGCCAGCGCCGCGCCTTTCGCGGTCGCCGCGTTGCCTATGTTGCGCAGTCTGCGGCGGCCAGTTTCAACCCGGCGTGGCGGTTGCTTGACCAGTTTTGCGAGGGGCCGGCGATCCATCACACAGCAAGCCGTGCAGAGTCTGAAAACTTTGCCCGCCAGCTTTACGCCGCAATGCATCTGCCAGATCCCGAACATTTCGGCCTGCGGTTTCCGCATCAGGTCTCGGGCGGGCAGTTGCAGCGGGCGATGGTCGCCATGGCGATGGCCTGCAAGCCTGACCTGATCGTCTTTGACGAGCCGACGACGGCCTTGGACGTCACCACGCAGATCGGCGTTCTTGCCGCGATCCGCGAGGCGGTCGAGACAACCGGAACGGCGGCCATCTATATCACCCATGACCTTGCGGTGGTGGCCCAGATGGCCGATCGCATCAAGGTCATGCGCCACGGCCGCGAGGTCGAAGAGGCCCCGACCCGTCAGATGATCGGGGCACCAAAGCAGGACTATACCCGCTCGCTTTGGGCGGTGCGCGAGTTCCGCCGGCCCGAGCGTGCCCTGCCTCAGGCCAGCGCGCCGGCGATCAGTATCCGCGAGGTGACGGCGGGCTATTCCACGCTAGATGTGCTTTCGGACGTCAGCTTTGACATCCCGCGCGGGGCAACGGTGGCAGTGGTGGGCGAATCCGGCTCGGGCAAGTCGACAACGGCGCGGGTCATCACCGGGCTGCTGCCGCCGCGGCTGGGCAGCATCTCGCTGAACGGTACCGCTTTGCCGCCGCGTCTCGCGCAGCGCACGCTTGAGCAAAAGCGGGCGGTGCAGATGATCTATCAGATGGCCGATACGGCGCTGAACCCGCGCCAGACCATCCGTCAGATCCTGTCGCGCCCCTTGCAGTTCTATCTGGGCCTGACCGGAAAGGCGCGCGAGACCCGGCTGATGGAGCTGATGGAGCAGATCGAGCTGGACCCCGCGCGTTTCCTGGACCGCCTGCCGGGTGAGCTGTCGGGCGGGCAAAAGCAGCGTATCGGCATTGCGCGCGCCCTGGCCGCCGACCCCGAGTTCATCATTTGCGACGAGGTGACAAGCGCCCTTGACCAGTTGGTGGCCGAGGGGATCTTACGCCTGCTCAGCAAGGTACAGGACGAAACCGGGGTCAGCTATATGTTCATCACCCATGACATTGCCACGGTGCGCGCCATTGCCGATGAGGTGGTGGTGATGAAGGGTGGCCGGGTCATGGATCGCGGTCCCAAGCCCGACGTTCTGGACCCGCCGCGCCATGATTACACGCGCGAGCTGCTGGCATCGGTTCCGCAGATGGACCCGGATTGGCTGACCCACCGCATCGCCGAGGGCCGCGTTGCAGGTGATGAGCCATGATTTCGGACCCGCAGGTGCTAGGCTTTATCGCCCGGACCGAGGCCGCCTATCCGCCCGAGGCGAATGGCGCCAGCGCCGCTGATAACCGCCGCTTTTACGACGCGATGTGCGCGGTCTTTCGCGGCCCGCGCCCTCCGGGCCTTGTGGTCGGGGATCGCCGTATCGGCGGCGTGCCCTGCCGCGTTTATGGTGCGGATAGCGCGATTTCGGTCGTCTATGTGCATGGCGGCGGCTTTGTGGTCGGCGGGCTGGACAGCCATGACGATGTTTGTGCCGAAATCGCCGATGCGACCGGCCTGCAGGTTATCGCCATCGACTACCGCCTTGCGCCCGAACATCGCTGGCCAGCCCAGATCCAGGACGTGCAGGCGGTCTGGGATGCTCTGGACCGTCCGGCGGTGATCGCGGGCGACAGTGCGGGTGGGATGCTTTCCGCTGCGCTGTGCCTGTCGCGGCGCGGGCAGCGCCAGCCCTTGGGGCAGGTGCTGATCTATCCGGGGCTTGGCGGAGATGGCAGCGCGCCCTCTTATCGCGAAAATGCCGGGGCGCCGCTGCTACGGACCGAGGATCTGGCCACCTATCACGCGGCCTTGCATGGCGATGGGCCGGTTGATCCCTTGGCTTTGCCCCTGCAGGTCGAGGATCTGGCCGGTGTAGCCCCTGCTTTTGTCGTCAGCGCCGATGTCGATCCCCTGCGCGATGACGCACGGGATTATGTGCAGCGGCTGCGCGCAGCCGGTGTTGCCGCCGACTGGCGCAATGAGCCTGAATTGCCTCATGGCTATCTGCGTGCCCGACGCGAAAGCGACCGGGCGCGGCGCAGCTTTCAGGCCATCCTGTCGGCGATCATGCGGTTTGCGGTGCGCGGTTAGTCCGGCTTTTCCGCCATCGCGACGACTTGGGCATGCGGCCGGTCCAGCCTGCGCAACAACCCGTCCATGAAGGCTTGCCGCAGGATTGTGCGATAGCGCCCCGCGTCGGGGCCATAGCGCCGTGCCTGCCGCAGCCATTTCAGCGCCAGCACTGGCAGCAATGGCCAGAACCAGGGCCCCGCCGCCACGCGATAGGCCATAAGCGCGTTGCGGTACATGTAATAGACCTTCCACAGCGGGCGCAGCACCAGATGCCCGCCGGGCTGGATCGAGCCGGTGTCATGCTCAAACCGGACCGCGGGCAAAAAGCCGATGCGCAGCCCCTTGCGCCGCATTTCCAGCGTGTAAAGCTGGTCGTCGCCATAGATGAACAGCCGCTCATCGGGATATCCGGCGCGGGAAATGCTGGCGCGCGACAGAAACAGACCGACAAATGAGGTCATGTCGATCCCGACCGGCGCGGCATCGGCGCGATAGTTGTCATTACCCAGATGAAAGCCCTTGCGGCCCCGGGTCAGGGTGCGCAGAAACTCGGGCAGGTGCCAGAACGGGTTGCGATAGGGGCGGTTCATCTCGCACACCTGACCCGAAGGTGTCAGCACCGCGGCGCCAAGCGCGTCCCAGCCGCTTAGATCAAGGCTGCGAAAACGGGCGATCTGGCCGGGAGCGGGGCGTCCGTCGTCATCCATCAGAACAACCCAGTCAGGGTCGTAACCTTTGACCAACAGGCGCAGGCCACGGGAAAAACCGCCTGCGCCCCCAAGATTTTCAGGGTGATGTATGACGATCAGCCGCGGATCGTCCATTGCGTCCAGATAGTCGCGCGTACCGTCGCCCGAGGCGTTGTCAAAAACAAGGATCTGATCCAGATCCTCGGCAAGCAGTCGCGTTAGCGTCTCGCGCAGCCGGTCAAGCCGGTTGTGGGTGACGACAAGCGCGGCGATGGTCTGGCGGGACAAGGCTGATGTGGCGGGCGGATCGTGGGTGGGACGCATATCCGGCTTGCTGTTCAGGGCTACGCCCACGGCTGCCACTGCGCCCCGGACCGTATTGCCGGGGATAGATACCGGATGATCGTCCCGGGAACAAGCTCGGGCACCTGCATTTGTGTGATATGCAGATGTTACGCCCTGTCCCTTTGACCGGGGGAACTGCCCGGCGGTGCCTGTCAGGCGCGGGCGCCAGGGGGCGCCGCGCCTTTCGGCAAGGTATCAGAGATGGATCTTGGCAAAGCGGGCTTCGTCGATACCCAGACGGCGCAGGTCTGCGGCGGCGGGGTGACGATGTGCCTCGGTCGCCGAGGCGACGGCGATGGCGGCCCGGATGGTCGAAAGAACCGAGGTAAGCGAGTGAAGGGCGCGGTGCATTTTACGGCCTGTGTGTCATGTGAATCTGTCGAACTGTCGAACCAGACAGATGGGGCCATGACGGCTGTTCTGCAACGCAGCAAAATGGCAAGCCCGCCATGCGGTCAGGACATGGCGGGCGGCCTTGGTTCGGAAAAAGGGCTGGTCCTTTGGATCAGTCCTCTTCGGCGGCAAGCTGGCTCAGCATCTCGCCCTCGCCGCGTGCGCGCAGGATCAGCGGTACGATCAGCGCCAGTGCGGCGATGGCCAGCAGGGTGGCCGCGATCGGTGACTGGATCAGGTAAAGCCAGTCGCCCTGGCTGATCGACAAGGCCCGGCGCAACTGCTGCTCGGCCATCGGGCCAAGGATCAGGCCGACAACGATCGGCGCGATCGGATAGCCAAAGAGCCGCATCAGATAGCCGAGCACACCAAAGGCAAGCAACAGCCCCAGTTCAAAGCTTGAGGGGTTGGCCCCGATGGTGCCCAGCGTGGCAAACAGCAGGATGCCCGCATAGAGCCACGGTTTCGGCACCTTGAGCAGCTTGACCCACAGACCGATCATCGGCAGGTTCAGCACCAGAAGCATCGCGTTCGCGATCAGAAGCGAGGCGATCAGCCCCCAGACCAGCGTCGGGTTGGTGGCAAACAGCAGCGGTCCCGGTTGCAGGCCGAACTGCTGGAACCCGGCCAGCATGATCGCCGCGGTGGCCGAGGTCGGCAGGCCCAGCGTCAGCAGCGGCACCAGGGTACCGGCGGCGCTGGCGTTGTTCGCGGCCTCGGGACCGGCAACGCCCTCGATTGCACCGTGGCCGAACTCTTCGGGGTGTCTGGTCAGCTTTTTCTCGGCGGCATAGGACAGGAAGGTGCCGATCTCGGCCCCGCCTGCAGGCATGGCACCGATGGGAAAGCCGATGAACGTGCCGCGCAGCCACGGTTTCCACGAGCGGGCCCAGTCCTTGCGGCTCATCCAGATCGAGCCGCGAACCGCTGTGACCTCCTCATCGACCTGCACGCGCTGACCGGCGATGAACAATGCCTCGCCCACGGCGAACATGGCGACGGCCATGGTCGTGACCTCGATACCGTCAAGCAGTTCGGGTACGCCAAAGGACAGCCGTGCCTGTCCGGTCAGCTGGTCGATACCGACACAGGCCAGCGCCAGCCCCAGAAACAGCGACGTCAGCCCGCGCAGGGCAGAATCGCCAAATGCGGCCGAGACGGTGACAAAGGCCAGCACCATCAGCGCGAAATATTCGCGCGCACCAAAAACCAGCGCCACCTTGACGATAGTGGGTGCCAGAAAGGCCAGCAGCAGCGTCGCGATCAGCCCGGCGATGAATGAGCCGATGGCGGCGGTGGCCAGCGCGGGGCCGCCGCGCCCCTTGCGGGCCATCTTGTTCCCTTCGAGCGCGGTGATGATCGAGGCGCTTTCGCCCGGGGTGTTGAGCAGGATCGAGGTGGTCGAGCCGCCGTACATGCCGCCGTAATAGATGCCGGCGAACATGATCAGCGATCCGGCCGGGTCCAGCCGATAGGTGACAGGCAACAGCAGCGCCACGGTCAGCGCGGGGCCGATGCCGGGCAGAACGCCGACAGCGGTCCCAAGCGTCACCCCGACCAGTGCGTAAAGCAGCATCATCGGGTCGGCGGCCGTGGCCAGGCCTTGCAGAAGAAATTCGAATGCACTCATCGCTCAGCCCCGCGGAAAGACCAGATGCTCAAGCGGCCCGGCAGGCAGGTGCAGCATCAGAAGTTGCGAGAAAATCGTCCAGACCACAAAGGAAACGGCGATGCCGATCGGGATGGTCATGGCCAGATTGCGCTTGCCAAAGGCCCGGGCGGTAAAGGCAAAGAGCAGCCCCGTGGCGATGGAAAAGCCCGCTAGATTCAGCAGAATCAGCTGTGCCGCCAGACCCGCCACGATCCACAGCACCGGCGGGATGTTCTGTGGTGCACGCAAGGGGAAATCGCCGCGCATGGCCTCGACGGCGGTCCAGATGGCCAGACCGATCAGCGCCACGCCCACCACGCGCGGCACGCTGGCCGGGCCGACGCCCGAATAGCCGCCCAGATCGGCAAGCCGGCTGCTGTCCCACAGCAGCACGGCCCCGATCACCACCAGACCGGCGGCGACGATGAGCGCCGCCGTATCACGGCGGCGCGGCGGTTCATGGCGAGATACGCTCATTTCACCAGACCGATGTCCTTGAGGATGGCGCCGGTCGCGGCCACGTCTTTTTCAAGCTGGGCCTCGAATTCGGGACCGGCCAGATATGTGTCCATCCAGCCCTTGTCGGCCAGCTGTTTCTGCCAGTTTTCGGATTTCACCATTTTTTCGACATCGGCGGTCACCTTGGCCTTCTGCTCGTCGCTCAGGCCGGGGGCAGCGGCGACCATGCGCCAGTTCTCAAGCGTGACGTCCAGACCGGCCTCTTGCAGGGTCGGGGCATCGACGCCTTCAAGCCGCTCGGGCGAGGTGACGGCCAGAAGGCGCAGGGTGCCAGCCTGGATCTGGGCCTCGAACTCGCCCAGAGAGGAAATGCCCGCAGTCACCTGATTGCCAAGGATCGCGGCCAGAGCCTCGCCGCCACCGGAATAAGCGATGTAGTTGATCTTGGTCGGATCGACGCCTGCGGCTTTGGCGATCAGGCCAACGGCGATATGGTCGGTGCCACCGGCCGAGCCACCGGCCCAGCTGACCGCGCCGGGATCAGCCTTCAGCGCCTCGACTAGGCCGTTGATGTCCTGGATGGGCGAGGCGGCGGGAACCACGATCGCCTCATATTCGCCGGTCAGGCGGGCGATGGGCGTCACATCCTTAAGCGAAACGGGCGAATTGTTGGTCAGGATCGCGCCGACCATGACATAGCCGCCGACGATCAGCGTGTCGGGGTTGCCCTTGTTCTGGTTGGCGAATTGCGCCAGCCCGATGGTGCCGCCGGCGCCGGGCACGTTCTGTACCTGCACCGATTTCGAGATGCCTTCTTCTTGCATCACGGTCTGCATGGTGCGCGCGGTCTGGTCCCAGCCGCCGCCGGGGTTGGCGGGCGCGATGATGGTGTAATCGGCCATGGCCGGCAGGGCAGTGGCCGCCGCAAACAGGCTGGCAAGAACGAATTGCTTCATGGTCTTCCTCCGCATCGGGCCGGACGCATCGGCGCCGGTCCCATCATTCGTTTTTCTGGCTTTGGCCCGCATTTCTCCCGGAATGCGGACGTCCTCCTGAACCCGCGCGCAGGCGGGTCCTGTCACCTTTCCAGCACAGAAAGCTGTCATGGACCTGACATGGTGGCGAAAATCGTCGTCGGCGCTATTGCCCGGCCAAAGCACTGTTCCAGCGGCCAAGCAGGCTCGCCCGTGTCGCCTGATCCAGATAGGCGAGCAGGCCGGGACTGACCGGCACCGGCTTCAGCCGCAGCCCGGCCAGATCCTGCATGCCGCCCGCCGGTCCCGGCTGGCCCGAGACCTCAAGGCTGACCGCTGACAGCCGCAGAGTACGTGACAGCAGGCCCTGCCCCTCGGGCGACATCAGAAAGGCCAGGAAATCCGCGCCAAGCCCGGGCTGACGCGCCGCCGCAGGCACCAGCGCCACGCGTGAGACGACGACAGTAAAGTCGCGCGGCAGGATCACACCCACGTCGGGATGGCGCCGCGCCCAGTCGGCGGCATATGAGCCCAGCAGGTTATAGCCCACCGCCAGCCGTCCGTCGGCGATCCGTTCCAGCAGATCGGCCGAGGTCGGGAATTGCTGCACCTCTGCCCGGCCCATGGCACGCACCACCGACCAGATATTTGGATAAAGCTCCTGATCGCGGGCCAGAAACAGATAGCCCACGCCCGAGCGCGCCACGTCATAGGTGCCGATCCGGCCCCGCGCCCCGGCCGGGTGTTCGGCCATCCAGCGCATCAGATCGGCGCGTGTGGCCGGAGGTTCGCGCCCGGCAAAGCTGGGCTTGTGATAGGCAAAGACCGCGGGTTCAAAGGTCAGCGCATAGGCGGTGTCGCGCCAGTTTGCCCAATCGGGCCAGTCGGGCGTGTCCGGGGTCTCGACCGCGCGGGCATAGCCGTCGTTGGCCAGTTTGACCTGCAGATCCATGGCCGAGGAAAAGGCAAAATCCGCCGTTCCTGTGCCTGATCTGGTCTCGGCCACGATGCGGTCGTGCAGCTCGGTCGTCAGCAGGTTTTCATAACGCACCGTGACGTCCGGGTGCCGGGCCTGAAAGGCCGCAATCAGCGGTGCGGCCAGATCATTGTCGAGCGAGGAATAGATCGACAGCTCTTGCGTCTGATCGTCGGGGGCCGGGAACAGGGTAACCTGCGCGGACACGCCGCCTGCCCACAGCGTAAGTGCCGTGGCGATGGCTGGCATGATACGGTCGAACAGGCGCATGATCTGCGACTTTGCCAAAGCGGTGGGCCGTTCACAAGTCTGCCTTGCGCCGCTAGGGTGCGTCGCAAGGGGGAAACCATGCGCATCCTGCTTGTCGAGGACAACCTGTCGCTGGCCGAGGGGCTGACCGCCCTTTTGCGGCAGTCAGGCTATGCGGTGGATGTGGTCCATGACGGGGCCTCGGCCGAGGCGCTGGCGGCGGCGGAAAGCTTTGATCTGGTGATCCTGGATCTGAACCTGCCCCAGATGGACGGGCTGGAGGTCCTGCGGGCAATGCGCGCGCGGCGCAACCCGGCGGCGGTGATGATCCTGACCGCCCGTGGCGCGCCCGAAGAGCGGGTGCGCGGCCTTGACCTTGGCGCCGACGACTACCTGATCAAACCCTTTGACATCGGAGAGTTCGAGGCCCGCATCCGCTCGCTTCTGCGGCGTCAGGCGGGGCTGCGCAACTCGACCGTCAGCTTTGGCGATCTGGTGCTGGACCAGACGGCACGCAGCTTCATGCTGGCGGGGCAGCCTCTGGACCTGCCGGCGCGGGAACGCGGGTTGCTGGAGCTGCTGATCATGCGCGCCGGCAAGGTGGTGACGCGCGACGCCATTGTGCAGTCGCTGACCTCGCTTGAGGATGACCTGTCCGCGAATGCGATCGAGCAATATGTCAGTCGGCTGCGCAAGCGGCTGGCTCCGGCCGGGCTGACGGTACGCACCGCGCGCGGCATCGGCTATTTCCTTGACCGGGCGGCGCCTTGATCCGGCGGCCCTTTTCCCTGCGTCGCCGCCTGCTTGCGTGGCTGTTGCTGGCGACGCTGGTGCTGGGAACGGCGGCCCTGATCGACACCTGGCGCGAGGCGGTGCGCATGGCCAACGCGCTGGCCGACCGGGTGCTGGCGGGCTCGGCCCTTGTCATTGCCGAGCGCGCCTCGCTTGACGAAAACGGCCGTATCGCCATCGAGATCCCTTATGGCGCGCTGGAGATGCTAAGTTCCGCCGCGCAGGACCGGGTGTTTTACCGCGTCGATGGTCCGCCGGGCCATATCGTAACTGGCTATGGCGATCTGCCCATGGCACCGGCGCGTCCGGGCAGCGGACCGGCCTATGCCGATGATGTTTTCCGGGGCGAGCCGGTGCGGGTGGCAAGCCTTGCCCGTGCCGCCTCGACCGGGATCGACGAGGTGCCCTTTGTGGTCACCGTGGCCGAGACCACAAATGCCCGGCGCGAACTGACGCGGGCAATCCTGATGCGCTCGGCCCTGCGGCTGGGGCTGATGATTGCCGGGGCGGCGCTGATCGTCTGGATCGCGGTGACCCTGTCCCTGCGCCCGCTTTACCGGCTGAGCGAAGAGATCGCGGCCCGCAGCCCCGATGACCTGAGCCCGATCGGGACGCAGGTGCCATCCGAGGTGCGCGGGCTGGTCGCGACGGTCAACGGGTTCATGCGCCGGTTGGGGGCGGCGCTGGACGGGATGCGCAATTTCACCGGCAATGCCGGGCATCAGCTCAGAACGCCCCTGACTGTGGTACGCACCCAGCTGGCGCTGGCGGCACGGGCCGCGACCCTGCCCGAGGCGCAGGCCGCTGCCGCCAAGGGCGATGCCGCGGTGGCCCATGCAGAACGTATCCTTGCCCAGCTTTTGCTGCTGGCTCGGGTGGATACCGCCGAGGGCGCGGCTTTGGCCGCCCCGCTGGATCTGGTGGCTCTGGCCCGCGATCTGACCGCCGAACATATCCCCGCCGCAGCCGAGGCCGGGATCGACCTTGGCTTTGAGGGCGAGGGGTCGTTGCTGGTCCGGGCCGAACCCCTGTTGCTGGGCGAGGCACTGAGCAACCTGATCTCGAACGCGCTGCTTCACGCAGGACGGGCGGCGGTGGTGACTGTCCGCGTCAGGCGCGACGGCGGCGCGGCGGTTCTGGAGGTCGAGGACAACGGCCCCGGCATCCCGACCGGGGCGCGTGCCGCCGCCGTCAGCCGTTTCAGCCGGGGTGAGACGACCGGGCCGGGCATGGGGCTGGGCCTGCCGGTGGCGCTGGAAATTTCCAGTCTTTTCGGGGGCAGGCTGACTTTGGGCGAAGGCGCGGGCGGTGGTGGGCTGCTGGCGCAGATCGCCTTGCCGGTGTTGGCGAGCGAATTCTTCGCGCAGGAAAATGCCGCGATTGATGGGAAACCCTTGCAATCGTGACTGTGATTCGCCATCTTTCGCCCGTTCGCGTCCTCGTGAACGCAGTTTGATGTCCGGGCCCCTCTGGCGGACGTGGCGGCACGTTCGTGATGTCGGCATCGATCTTTTACCAGCCGCCTGGATCTTGTTCTGACATGCAGCAAGGAAACACCCCGTCTGCGGCGGGCTCGACGAATGGAACCCATCGTCCGACCCTGCAATATTTCAAATGGTCGTTCATTGTCACCTTCCTTGGTCTCGCGCTTGGCGCGGTGCTGGGATGGCAGACCACAGGTACTGTCGGTGGTGCACTGACGGTCTTTTTTATCTGTGCCGTGCTTGCGGTGCTGGAAATCTCGCTTTCCTTCGACAACGCTATCGTCAACGCCAACAAGCTGAAAGAGATGACCCCGAAGTGGCAGCGCCGCTTTCTGACCTGGGGTATCGTCATCGCGGTTTTCGGCATGCGGGTGATCTTTCCGCTGCTGATCGTCGTCATTGCTGCCAATATCGGCCCGTGGCAGGCGATGATCCTGGCTGCGACCCAGCCCGACGAATATTCCCGGATCATGCAGGATGCCCATCTGCCTATCGCGGCTTTTGGCGGCACCTTCCTGATGATGGTCGGCCTGAGCTTCTTCTTTGACCACGAAAAGGATGTGCACTGGGTCCGCTGGCTTGAGGACCGCATGCAGCGCTATGCCACCATCCGCGGCATCGAGGTCGCGGTTGTGCTGGTGACGGTGCTGATCTTTTCGCGCTTTCTGGAGGGGGCCGAATCGCAGGTGTTCTTTCAATCCGCGATCTGGGGCCTTCTGACCTTTTTGCTGGTCGAGGTGCTGGGCGGTCTTTTGGACAGTTCGCAGCAGACCTTGCAGGCCGGGGCCAAGGGCGGTCTGGGCGCGTTCCTTTACCTTGAGGTTCTGGACGCCTCATTCAGCTTTGACGGGGTGATCGGTGCCTTTGCGCTGACCCACAACCTGTTCGTCATCGCCATCGGTCTGGGTATCGGCGCGATGTATGTCCGCTCGATGACCATCATGCTGGTCGAGCGCGGGACGCTGTCCGAATACCGCTTTCTGGAACATGGCGCCTTTTATGCAATCGTCGCCCTGTCGGTGATCATGTTCGTGCAACCGCTCGTGCATATCCCGGAGGTCGTGACCGGTCTTGGCGGCGCGACGCTGATCGGTATCTCGCTCTGGTCCTCGATCCGCTGGAACCGCAAAAACTCCGAGGCCGAGGGCTAAAACGCCCCGCCTCATATATGCCTTTCGGGGTCGCCGCCTTTCGGGGTGGCGGCCCTTTTGCTATCCTGTCACTGGTTCGGGACGGGGGCGACATGCGCTATCTGGTTGCTTTTCTGGTCGTGATTGCCGTGGCGGCGCTGCTTTACTGGCGTCATGTGCAACGGGCAGCGGCGGATGACGATGCCGATGTGCAGGCGCTTTACCAGTCTGGCCGGGTGCTGCCATCGGGGCCGTTGCGGGTCTATCATCTGGGCCACAGCCTTGTGGGGCGCGACATGCCGGCCATGCTGGCGCAACTGGCCGGGCAGGGGCATGATTATGCGCTGCAATTGGGCTGGGGCACGGCGCTGAGCGAACATTTTCAGGGTAGCGGGGCGATCAGCGGTTTTGAGCAAGAGAACGCCACCCCGCATTACCGTGATGCGCATGAGGCGCTGAAATCGGGGGAATACGACGCCTTTGTCATGACCGAGATGGTGCGGCTCAAGGATGCGCTGCGTTACAAAGACAGCAGTGCACACGCCGGGAAATGGGCGGCCGAGGCCGCGGCAGGCAATCCCGATACCCAGATCTTTCTGTATGAAAGCTGGCATGCGCTGGACGATCGGCCCGAATGGTTGGGGCGTCTGCCAGATGATCTGGAAACCATGTGGAAGCCCGGACTGCTTTGGCCCGCCACGCGGGCGGCGGGCAGACCGGTCTGGCTGATCCCCGCCGGGCAGGTGATGGCGCGTCTGGTGGCCGAGGCCGAGGCGGGCGGTATCGCTGAGCTGACCTCGCGCGAGGATCTTTTTGCCCGCAATCCCGACGGCTCGCTTGATACGATCCATCCTAATGATCTGGGCATCTATCTGGTGGCGTTGACCCATTATGCGGTGCTTTACGGCAAAAGCCCGGTCGGCCTGCCGCATCAGTTGCTGCGTGCCGATGGCACCCCCGCCGATGCGCCTTCGCCGGAATTGGCGCGGCACATGCAGGAACTGGTGTGGGAAGTGGTCCTGGCCGAGCCTTTGACTGGCATTAATCCATGAAATCCGAACGCTGATTTTACGCTGGATTGAAAATAACCCCGTTGATCCGGCGCTGATTCTGCCTTCTTGGCAGGCATGACTGATTGCATGGCGGGCAACTGCCCGATCGGCGGTCAGCCCTGCGCAGGAGGTTCGATGCTTACCGGGTTCGTGCTGTTCTATGTCGGTGCCGTTCTGTTTCTGAACGGGCTGTGGCTGATGGGCCGTATTGCCGATCGTGAGATCGTCGTCATCAACATTATCACCGCGCTGGTTTCAGGGGCGGCGGTGCTGCATGACGCCTTTGGCGCGGGCGCCAGCGCCGCCAGCATCCGCAATGGCGCGCTAAGCCTGTTGTTCTGCACCACCTACCTGTGGGTCGCCTATAACCGGCTTAGCGGTGTAGACGGGCGCGGGCTTGGCTGGTTCAGCCTGTTCGTTGCCGTAACCACTGTGCCGGTTTTCCTGCGCGCACTTGCGGCGGCAGGTTCGGGGACCGAACTGTGGCTGGCCGCTAACTGGGCTGTCTGGAGTGTTCTGTGGTTTATGTACTTCATGCTGCTGGCACTTGGCCGGCCGATCCAGCGCCAGACGGCGTGGGTCACGCTGCTGGCGGGGATATTTACCGGCTGGCTGCCGGGGTTTCTGCTGCTTGATGGGCTGATCTGATCACCGGAACAGATGCGCCTCATCTATGGCGCGGCGCCAGAAGGCCTCGCGGTCGCTTTCGGGCTGCCAATCCAGCAGGCGCTTGGGCTTGGCGTTGTCGAAAGGCGACAGATGGCCGCGTGACTTCCAATCCGCGCGGGATGCGGGTGCGGCGTCAGGGCGGCGCAGGGCGTAGCGTTTGAGCCCCTGTTTCGCTGCATCGACCAGCCATAGCGCAGTCAGGTTTGAGCCGCTGACCCCGATCCTGGCCCCGGTGCGGCGATGGATGGCCTTGAAATAGTCGCGGCCGGTAAACATCGGCTCACCGATCAGGTTGAAACTTTCGCCGATGGCCTCGTCGCGTTCCATCATCGCGATCAGCCCGTCCGAGACATCATCGGCCAGCACAAAGGGCAGGATATTGCGGCCATTGCCCCACAGCCTGACCGCACCGGCGCCATGCCAGCGCCCGATGCCCCAATGCTGCAACGGACCGCCGTCGCCCAGCACGATGCCGGGACGGGCGATGACCAGCCGCAGGCCCTGCGCCTGCATGGCAAGCAACCGTCGTTCGCCCTCGGCCTTTGAACGGGCATAGATGTTACGGCTTTCCATTTCGCCGAAATCGGTCGCCTCGGTGATCGTACGGGCAGGGTCGGACATATCATATGAGGCGATGGTGCCGGTGTGGATCAGGCGTCCGACCCCTGCGCGAAGCGCGGTGCGGCCGATGTGCTCGGTCGTGGCGACGTCGTTCTCCAGCGCGGCCTGCCAGCTTTTGTCGGTCGATTTTGCAAGGTTGAAAACGCAGTCCATACCCTGCATCGCCTCGGTCAGCGCGTCCTCGTCGCGCAGCGAAACGCCGACAGTCTGGACGTGATCGGCCAAGTCGGCAAAGGGTCCGTTCCCGCCGCGGGACAGCACGCGCACCTCATGGCCACGCTCAACCAGCCTGCGGGTCAGGTTGCGGCCAATAAAGCCGGTGCCGCCGATTACCATGACGCGGGGCTGCGGCATCCCGGCGGGGCGGGCCGGCGCAGCGGGCAGGGCGGGCAGGCGTGCCAGCGCGTCGTCGATGCCCTGCATTACGTCTTGGGCCGATGCGGGGGCAAAGCGCGGATCAGGCTCGCCCGCGCGGATGCCGTCGTAAAAGGCCGAGATCGTGGCGCGGAAACTTAGACCATAAGGGCTTTTCTGGTTCAGGGATGCAGCCTGCCGGAAGGCATTGCGCAGCCCTTCGCGCAGATGCGACCCGGCACGTGACATCTCTTTGATCAGCGGGTTCAGCACCAGATCTGCGGTGTTGTCGCGGGTGATGACCAGCGCGTCCGCCGCATAATCCAGCCGCGCCATCCCGGCCGAGCCGCGCAGGCAGACCGAGCGGTCGTCAAAGGTTTCGACCAGCGACAGGTTGATCGTCACATCCACCTGACCGGCGCGGGCAAGGATGCGCCAGCTTTGCGGGCGCTTGTCGCCGCCGGGCAGGGTGATCCATTGGCCAAGGCTGACATGTTCGATCTCAAGTGGGCCGAACAGGTCCACCGCAAAGGAAAACGGATGCGGGCCCAGTTCACGCAGCAGGTTCTGCGTCTCGCGCAGCATCCACAGCCCATAGGGACCCGAGCGCAGCGGAACCAGCGGCAGTGCCCAGTTGATCTGTGCGCTTGAGACCAGCCCCAGATCACCTGCCTGCACCGCCTGCCTGAGCCGGCCATAACCGGGCAGGCCAAGAAAGTTGTGGCAGGCGCCAAGCTGACGGCCAGCGGCATCGGCTGCGGCGCGCATGGTGTCGATTTCGGCCACCGACAGGGCGACGGGTTTTTCAACCAGCACATGCAGCCCTGCACCCAGGCATTTCACCGCCAGGTCGCAATGCAGGTTCGGAGGGGTCAGGATATGAACCACGTCACAGACTCCGGCCGCGATCATCTGGTCCAGATCGGTAAAGGCGGCGATGCCGTGGCTGGCGGCCAGTGCCCCGGCCGCGTCGCCGGCCGGGTCACAGACGGCGACCAGGCGCGCACCCGGCGCGGCCTTGATCGCATCGGCGTGCCACGAGGCGATATAGCCGGCCCCGATGATTCCGACGCGCAGCTCCGAAGTCATGGCAAACCCCTATTTGTACTCGATAATATGCATGTCATCGCCGCGCTGACGGCGGCGGAAATAGGTCAGCATTCCCCAAAGGCTGGGGATCTTGGCCAGCGTCAGCAGCGCGGCCTGTTCTACCGCCATAGGCCGGTCTTTTAGTCCGCGCCATGTCTTCCAGAAGGACAGGGCGTAAAGCGCCAGCACAGCCACTGACAACCAGCCGCTGACAAATAGCCCCAAAAGGAACAGCAGTGGCAGCACCAGCCCATAGACCCAGACCCGCAGCTTTTCGCGGCGGAAATGCGGCGGGTGCATCGCGCCGACCTGCGCAAAGCCGTGGCCATTGCGGATGGTGCGTTTCCACCACTGGCCAAAACGGGTCATGTCGGCGTCATGCCAGGTCATTTGCTTGGGCAGGCGCAACAGCTTCCAGCCTGCCTTGGCAAGACGCAGGCAGAATTCGTCGTCTTCGGCCGCGATTACGCCCGGGTCAAAGCCGCCGATCTGACGAAAGGCCGCGACGCGCACCATCATGTCGCCACCACAGGTGGCGATGGGGCCGGCGGGGCGGTGCCAGTCCACCTCGCACATCTGGTTATAGACAGATGCCGTTGGGCGGATCTCAGAGCGCCAGCCGGTCACCAGGCCAAGTTCGGGGTCGTCCTGCAAGGCGGCGGCACCGGCCCCGAGCCAGTCGGCCTCGACCCGGCAATCGCCGTCGATGAATTGCACAAGATCAAGCTCTCCGCCCTGCAGCAGCGCCTCGAACCCGGCATTGCGGGCGCGGGCGGCGGTGAATGGGCGGTTGCGGTCCAGCTCGACCACTGTAACGCCAAGGCTGCGGGCAAAGGCAACGCTGTCGTCGCCCGATCCGCTGTCAACATAAACGACCCGCTGGCACAGGGGCACCAGCGAGCGCAGGCAGGCCCTGAGCCTGTCGCCTTCGTTGCGGCCGATGGCTACCGCACCAAGTGTCGGTTCGCCCATGATTCCCCCGGTCTGATGCTGCGGCGAAGCTAGCCGCGCCGCCGCTTGCTCTACAATGCGGCAGGACCTGTCGTTATCGTCATGTTCCGGTGTGTGACTGTGCCGGATCGCACATCGCCGGGCGATCTGCGCCGACTAGGGGGTGATGTCGGGCGCGGCCAGTTCCTGTCGCAGGCTTTGGCGGGCCAGCGCCGAGATCAGGTCGGTCTGGGTCACGATGCCGACAATTCGCGGCCCGTCCAGCACCGGCACCGCGTCGCATTCCCCCGAGGCAAGCAGCGGCAGCAGCGCCGCGATGGGCGTATCGGGCGCAACATGCGGAGAATCGGTCTGCATGATCTCATGGGCGCGGGTGGGGTTCGAGCGGCGCGGGTTCAGCAGGTCCGACATGGCGGACAGGAACCGGCGGTCGTGACGAAAGGCGTCCTCGCGCGCGCGGCGGATCAGATGCAGCTGAAAGATGACGCCGCGAAACTGATTGTCATCCTCGACCACCGGCAGTGAGGTAAAGCCGTGGCGGCGAAAGATATCGGCGACCTGCACCAGCCGGGTCTGAGGCGACACGGTGACAAGGTCGCGCGACATCACATCCGCCGCTGTCAGCGGGCCGGTATGATGGGTGGCTGCCTGCAATTCGGCGGCTCCGATCAGCCGGGCCAGATCCTCGACCCCCAGGTTCAGGGACTGGCGATAGCGTTGCAGGATCTCGGTCAGTTCCTCTCGGGACAGGCCCAGCCGCTCCATCGCCGGGTGATCGGCGGTGCCATGTGGTCCCGGCTCGTCGAACTGGCGAAAAGGATAGCGCCGCCCGGTCAGCCGGGCATAGATCATCGCAAAGCCGACCAGCGCGACCGTCCCGGCCAGAACCGGGGCCAGCACAAAGTGAAAGCCAAGCTCGCGGATTGCATCGGGGCTTAGCGCCGCTGTCATGGCGACAGCACCCGCCGGGGGATGCACCGCCCGCAAAAGGATCATTGCCGTGATCGTCGCCCCGACAGCCAGCGCAATGCAAAGCGCCGTGTCAGACGTCAGCATACAGGCAAGCACGCCGACGGCCGCGGCGATCGCATTGCCGACCACTGCCGACCAGGGCTGCGCCAGCGGGCTGTTCGGCACGGCAAAGACCAGCACCGAGGTCGCACCAAACGGGGCGATCATGTAAAGTCCCAGCTGCAGGTCAATCGCCGGGGACAGCAAAAACAGGCCCGAGATGCCCAGCCCTGCCAATGCGCCGATACCCGCCCGCAGTGCCTCGCGCGCCGAGCCGGGCGCAATCGCCGGCCCAAGTGCCTGCGCAATCTGATGCAGCACGGCCCCGGCCGGTCTGGTCATCTGGGTTGATCCTTCGCGCCTGCCCGGAAAACGGGCTTCCGATGCGCCTAATTGTCGCAGGAACGGGCAGGTTGCAAGTCCCCGGAAGGGCTGAGCGGCAATGACCTCAGCCCAGACGGGCAAAGGCCTCCAGCACAGCGCGTTCGGATTGGTTCAGGTAATCATCAAGCATCCGTGCGGCTGCGGCGGGGTCCCCACGCTCAAGTTTGCCCAGAATTTCGGCATTGCGGGGGATATAGGGCTGGTGCAGCAGTTCGGGGCTGTCGAGCAGACCAAAGGCCAGCCGCAGCTCGGCGATGATCTGGGTAAAGAACTGGATCAGTCGCGGGCTGTCGGTCAGGGCGACGATCGCGGCGTGAAATTCCATATTGGCGCTGCCAACGCCGCGCCAATCGGGGATCTTTTGCAGCTCTTTCGCCTGTTCCACCGCGTTATGCATGCGGGTGACGGCGGCATGGCCGGGCCACGCCTGCGCAAGGGCCGGCACCTCGATCAGCCGCCGCACGCGATAGATATCAAGGATCGAGGCCATCGAGGGTACCGCGACGAAAACCCCCCGGTTCGGCTTATGCCTGAGGATGCCTTCGCGGGTCAGCAGACGGAATACCTCGCGCAGCGTATTGCGCGAGATTTCAAGTTCGGCCGCAAGCCGTGCCTCGGACAGGCGCTGGCCGGGCACCAGGGTCCCGCCGGTGACCTGATCGCGCAGCCGGGCAGCGATGCCCTCGGCAAGGCTTAGGGAAGAGTCGCGGCTGTCCGCTGGCGCGGCGGGTTCCTTGGTCATGGACTGGCGGTCTGGGGCTCGTGCGAGAAAGGTCCGGCGATCTTGGCCGAGAGGCGCAGGGCAGACAAGGCATCGTACGACGATTCGACGGTTTTTCTGGTCCTGCGCAAGCGGGAACAGTATCAGGAGATGGGACAAAAAACTGGCAAAATGCCCAGCATATGGGCAAATCGTTCTTGTCTGCGAACAAAAATGTTCAACAATATCGCATGGAATGTCAAATTATCGTTGACGGATTGTCTTGTTGAATTCACATTCAGGTATTCCCAAGACGCACTCCACCCTTGCAGCAGGAGCAAGACCGATGGCCGAATCCGTCAACTCCCCCTCTGCCGCCTCAGCCGCCGCGCGCGGTGGGTTCATGGCGGCGATCTTCCTGATGGCGACTTCGGCCATCGGGCCGGGTTTCATCACCCAGACCGCGACTTTTACGGCAAAGCTGGGCGCTGCCTTTGCCTTTGCCATTCTTGCGTCGATCCTGATCGACTTTGTGGTGCAGCTGAACATCTGGCGCATCACCGCGCTGACGCGGCGCAATGCCTCGGACACCGCCAATGCGGCGATCCCCGGCTCGGGCTATCTGCTGGCGATTCTGGTGCTGATCGGCGGGCTGGCCTTTAACATCGGCAATATCGCCGGGGCGGGGCTTGGTCTGAACGCGATGTTCGGGCTTGAGCCCAAGATCGGCGGTGCACTGTCGGCGGCGCTGGCCATCGGTATCTTTCTGTCGCGCCGGGCGGGGCTGCTGCTTGACCGTTCGCTGATCGCGCTGGGGCTGTTGATGATCGTGATGACGCTGATCGTCGCCTTTGTGTCGAACCCACCGGTGGGCGAGGCGCTGCGCCAGATGGTGCTGCCCGAGATCGTCGATTTCGCGACCATTACCACCATCGTGGGCGGCACTGTGGGCGGCTATATCACCTATTCCGGCGCGCATCGCCTGCTGGACAAGGGGCTGGTGGGCGAGCACAATCTTGCCGCCGTCACCCGCGCCTCGCTGACCGGGATCGCGGTGACCGGCGTGATGCGTTTCGTGCTGTTCCTCGCCATTCTTGGCGTCGTCGCCTCGGGCGTGACGCTGGATCTGTCGGGTCAGGCTGCGAACCCCGCCGCGCAGGCTTTTGCCGTGGTGCTGGGCGATTGGGGCATGCGGATCTTTGGCCTGATCTTCTGGGCTGCCGCCATCACCTCGGTCATCGGCGCGGCCTATACTTCGGTCAGCTTCCTCGTTGCCTTCCGCAATATGAGCGATCGTGACCGCAACATCGCCACGGTGATCTTTATCGCCATCTCGCTGGCGGTCTATCTGTCGCTTGGCACCGCGCCGGCCGCCATTCTGGTCTTTGTCGGCGGTTTCAACGGGCTGATCCTGCCCATCGGCCTGACCATCTTTACCTATATCGGTTTTGCGCGCGCCGATCTGATGGGCGGGCATATCTATAACCGGCCGCTGCTTGTCGCCAGCGCGCTGGTCTGCGCCCTGACCTGGTATATGGGCATCAAATCCATCGGCCCGATCTTTGCCTTCCTGGGCGCCTGAACCATGATCGCGGTGGGCCCGTCCGGGCCTGCCGCCCGAATTCCCGGAGGAACACATGACCCGCAACATCGACCTGAACAGTGATCTGGGGGAAGGCTATGGCGCCTGGAAGATGGGCGATGACGCCACAATGCTGGGCATCGTCAGCTCGGCCAATGTTGCCTGCGGCTTTCACGCCGGCGATCCGCTGACCATCCTTGCCACCGTGCGTGAGGCGGCGGCGCGTGGCGTGGCGGTCGGGGCTCATGTTTCCTATCCCGACCGTGTAGGCTTTGGTCGCCGCCCGATGGATGTGACCCATGCCGAGCTGGTCGCGGATGTGATCTATCAGATCGGCGCGCTGCAAGGCATCTGTGCCAGCGCCGGCACCCGCGTCAGCTACGTCAAGCCGCATGGCGCGCTTTACAACACCATCGCCGTTGATCCCAAACAGGGCGCGGCGGTGATCGAGGGGATCAAGGCCGTTGATCCGGGGCTTGCCATGATGGGCCTTGCCGGGTCGCAGATCCTGACGCAAGCGGCCGAAGCGGGGCTGCCCACCATTGCCGAAGCCTTTGCCGACCGCGCCTATCGTCCCGATGGCCAGCTGGTCTCACGCCGCGAGGCGGGGGCGGTCCTGCACGACCCCGAGGCGGTCGCTGCACGCATGTTGCGCCTTGCCACCGAGGGCAAGATCGAGGCGGCAGACGGTTCGACCCTGCATCTTCATGCTGACAGCATTTGCGTGCATGGCGACAGTCCCGGGGCGGTGGCCATGGCTGCCCGTATCCGCGAGGTGCTGCTGGCGGGTGGGGTAGCGATTGCCCCGGCCGCGGGGGGCGCGGCATGACGTTGCTGCCCGATCCTGCCTTGGCCCGTGCGGCCCGGCTGGCCTGCCGCGAAGGCGCTGCGCGTCCGACCGCGGGCATGGCACCGGGGTTCACCCAGTGCAACATGATCTCGCTGCCCAGGGACTGGGCCTGGGATTTCCTGCTTTATGCGCAGCGTAACCCCAAGCCCTGCCCGGTGCTGGACGTGACCGACCCCGGCAGCCACCGTACGGCTTTGGCTTCGGACGCTGATCTGCGTACCGATATCCCGCTTTATCGCATCTGGCGTGACGGTGAGCTGGTCGAAGAAACCCCCGACGCGACCGCAGCATGGGCCGAGCATCCCGATCTGGTCACCTTTCTGATCGGCTGCTCGTTCACCTTTGAAACCCCGCTGCAACAGGCAGGGATCGAGATCCGCCACATCTCGCAGGGCTGCAACGTACCGATGTTTCTGACCGACCGCGATTGCCGGCCGGCGGGGCGGTTGCAGGGCAAGATGGTCGTCTCGATGCGCCCCATCCCGGCTGCGCGCGTGGCCGAGGCGGCGATGATCTCGGGCCGTACCCCGGCGGTACATGGTGCGCCTGTCCATATCGGCGCGCCCGAGGCCTTGGGCATCGCCGATCTTGCGCGGCCCGATTTCGGCGATCCGGTCGAGGTCAGGCCGGGCGAAGTGCCGGTGTTCTGGGCCTGCGGCGTGACCCCGCAGGCAGCGGTCATGGCGTCGAAACCGCCCTTTGCCATTACCCATGCGCCGGGCTACATGTTCATTACCGACGTGCCGGACACGCATTGGCAGGTATGAGCATGCGTTTTCTGCCTGTCGGTCCCCGCACATTTCTGGCCGAGCTTGAGGATCTGGATCAGACGCTGGCGCTGTTTGACGCGCTGCTGGCCGATCCGGTGCCCGGCGTGGCCGAGATCATCCCGGCTGCGCGGACGCTGATGATTCGCACTGCCCCCGGCGTTTTTGCCGATGGTCGGCTGGCCAGCGCAATTCTGGCGCGCCAGCCCGCCCCCGGCACGCCGCCCAATGCGCGCGCCAGCGAAACGGTCGAGTTGCCCGTGACCTATGGTGGCGAGGATCTGGCCGATGTCGCCGCCCATATGGGGCTAAGCGAGGCCGAGGTTATCACAGCCCATCAAGAAGCCACCTGGCAGGTCGCCTTTTGCGGCTTTGCGCCCGGGTTCGCCTATATGACCTGCGATGATGCGCGTTTCGATCTGCCGCGCCGTCCTGCGCCGCGCACCCGCATTCCTGCGGGTTCGGTGGCGCTGGCCGGGCGTTTTTGCGGCGTATATCCGAAGGAAACCCCCGGCGGCTGGCAGCTGATTGGCCAGACCGAAGTGCCGATGTGGGATCTGGACCGCGATCCACCCGCGCTGCTGCGTCCCGGCGTGCGCTGCCGTTTCGTGGCGCGAAGGGCCGAGGTCCACCCCTCTGCCGCGATTCCCCAGCCGCGGCCTGCCAAAGGGCTGCGCGTGATCTCGACCGCCTTTCCGATGGTTTTTCAGGACGAAGGACGGCCCGGTCAGGGCGGGCAGGGGGTTTCGGCCTCGGGCGCGCTTGATATGGGCGCGGCTCGGCGTGCAAACCGCGCGGTTGGCAATGCCTCGGACCTGCCGGTTCTTGAAATCACGCTGGGTCCTGTCCGGCTATGTGCCGACCTGCCCATGACCCTGGCGCTGACCGGCGCGGGACAGGCAAGCGTGGCTGGACATTCCATCCCGCGCGGCGCGGCCTTTGCCGTGGACGCGGGGGATGAGATCACGATTGATCCGCCTCAGGCCGGGATGCGCAGCTATCTGGCCCTGCGTGGCGGTTTCCGGGTTGCGCCGGTTCTTGGCTCGGCCGCGACTGATACGCTGGCCCATGTCGGCCCCGATCCCGTTACGGCGGGTGCGGTGCTTGCCCCCGAAGATCATTCGGCCGTCGCCGTGGTGGCCGAGGGGACTGAGCCCGAGTTGCCCAAACCCGGTGATCTGGTCGAACTGCCCGTGATGCTGGGTCCTCGCGCCGATTGGTTCACGCCCGCAATGATCCGGCATTTCCTGACGCAGGAATGGCTGGTGACGCCGCAAAGCTCGCGCGTTGGCATTCGTTTGCAGGGCGATGCGATCACGCGTGAGGACGCGGCCGAGCTGCCCTCGGAAGGGACCGAGACCGGGGCGATCCAGATCCCCCATTCCGGTCAGCCGGTGCTGTTTCTGGCCGACCATCCCCTGACCGGAGGTTATCCGGTCATTGCCACCCTGCGCCCCGAGGCGCTGGATCTGGCCGGGCAGATCCCGCCCGGCGCCCGCATCCGCTTTACCGCCCGCGCCGATTTCGCACCCATCACGCCAGAGAGGCCCGCATGACCATTTTCGCCACCGGCCCCACCCGCCCGATCCGCCGCCTGCTGATCGCCAACCGGGGCGAAATCGCCGTCCGGGTGATCCGCGCCTGCCGTGACGAGGGTATCGAAAGCATCGCCGTCTATGCCGATGCCGACCGCGATGCGATCTTTGTGCGCATGGCCGATCAGGCACATGCCCTTGGCGGCGATACCCCGGCCGAGACCTATCTGGATGCGGAAAAGATCATCGCCATCGCCCGGGCGGCGGGGGCTGATGCGATCCATCCTGGTTATGGTTTCCTGTCCGAGCGCGCGGATTTTGCCCAGGCTGTGCAGGATGCCGGGATGATCTGGATCGGTCCGGACCCCAGCGTGATCGAGGCGCTTGGCGACAAGATCGAGGCCCGCCGCATTGCCGAATCCGTTGGTGCACCACTGGTTGCCGGCACGCCCGGCCCGGTCGAAAGCGCAGCCGATGCGCTGGAGTTTGCCCGCGAACACGGCCTGCCCATCGCCATCAAGGCCGCTTTCGGCGGTGGCGGGCGCGGTATGAAGGTCGCATGGCGGCTGGAAGAGGTCGAAGAGCTTTTCGAATCGGCAACGCGCGAGGCGCTGACAGCCTTTGGTCGTGGTGAATGCTTCATCGAGCAATTCCTTGACCGTCCGCGCCATGTCGAGGTGCAGGTGCTGGCCGACAAGCACGGCACGGTCAAGGTGATCGGCACCCGTGACTGTTCCTTGCAACGGCGCAACCAGAAGCTGGTCGAAGAGGCCCCGGCCCCCTTCCTGAGTGACGACCAGCGCGCGCGGCTGCATGATTCCGCCCGCGCCATCTGTGCTCATGCCGGTTATTCGGGGGCGGGGACGGTCGAATATCTGCTGTCCGCGAATGGCACGATCTCATTTCTTGAGGTCAACACCCGCCTGCAGGTCGAACATCCGGTGACCGAGGAAACCACCGGTATCGACCTGGTCCGCGGTATGATCCGCGTCGCGCAGGGTGCACGGCTGGCCGACGAATCGGTGCCCGAGCCGCGCGGCCATGCCATCGAGTTCCGCATCAATGCGGAAGATCCGGCCCGGGGGTTCCTCCCCACTCCCGGGCCGGTCGAGGTGTTCGATGCCCCTTCTGGGCCGGGCATCCGGCTGGACAGCGGCGTGACACAGGGTTCGGTGGTGCCGGGCAGCTTTGATTCGATGATGGCCAAGCTGATTGTTACCGGAGCGACCCGGCAAGAGGCCCTGCAACGGGCCCAGCGGGCGCTGCGCGAGTTCCGTATCGAAGGCGTGGCCTCGGTCCTGCCTTTCGCCCGCGCGGTGCTGGACCAGTCCGATTTCCGCGCCGAGGGCGGTGATTTCCGCGTTCATACCCGCTGGATCGAGACCGACTTTGCCGACGCCTTGGCCAAGGCGGTCGCGCCTCATGCCCGCGTCGCCCCGGCCCCGCAGGCACCGCTGTTGCGTCTTGCGGTCGAAATCGACGGCAAGCGGCACGAACTGGGCCTGCCAGCGAATCTGCTGGCCGCGTTGCCGGCGGGGGGCGCTGCTGTCCCGCAGGTTGCCGAGGCCGAGGTGGATGCCGCAGTGCTGACCGCCCCGGTTCCCGGCACGCTGACGCTGTGGCAGGTCGAGGATGGGGCCGAGGTCGAAGAGGGTCAGCTTGTCGCTGTGATCGAGGCGATGAAGATGGAAACCCGTATCGAGGCCCATCAATCGGGCAAGCTGACGCGGATCGCCGAACAGGGCGCGGTCCTTGCCTTTGGGTCGCCCTTGGCGCGGATCAGCTAAGGCGCTTTGACATTCCCCGGCGGGCCGTGCCAATTCGGCGTCAAGGTGCCCGCCGGGAAAGATCATGAGCCTGCCGAAACGCCGCCTTTTGACCTTCGCGCTGGCCGCTTTTGGCGGTGCGGTCTTTCTGCTGCTGCATCTGCCGTTGCCGATGCTGCTTGGCCCGATGCTGGCCTGTCTGATCGCGGCGCTTGTGGGCGTGCCTTTGGCTGGGGCGGGACAGTTCGGCATCTTCATGCGCACCATCCTTGGCGTGGCGGTCGGTGCTTCGATCACGCCCGGCGTTCTGGCCGAGTTGCCCGATGTCGCTGCCTCGCTGCTGTTCGTGCCGGGCTTCATCGCGGTGATCGCGCTGGTCGGCTATCCGCTGTTTCGCCGCGTCTTTGGTTTTGATCATGCGACGGCATGGTACGGGGCAATGCCCGGCGGGTTGCAGGACATGCTGGTTTTCGGCGAAGAGGCGGGCGGTGATATCCGCGCCCTGTCGCTGATCCATGCGACTCGGGTGCTGGTGATCGTCACCGTCGCGCCGCTGATCATGACGACATGGTGGGGTGTGGACCTGTCCCAGCCCCCCGGTGCGCCGATGCGTGCCACCGGCCTTACCGAGATCGCGTTGATGATTGCTGCGGGCCTGATCGGCTGGAAGGTCGCCGAGCGGCTGGGCCTGTTCGGGGCCTCGATCCTTGGGCCGATGGTGCTGACTGCGGCGCTGTCGCTGTCGGGGCTGATCACGCATCGCCCTCCGGCCGAGATGATACAGGCCGCGCAATTTTTCATCGGCATCGCGGTGGGGGTGAAATACGCCGGCATTACCCTGCGCGAACTGCGTCTGCATGTGACGGCGGGCATCGTCTATGCGCTGTTTCTGGCCGCGATCAGCCTGATCTTTATCGAGGCGATCGTGCATCTGGGTCTTGCCTCGGGGCTGGACGCATTTCTGGCATTTTTGCCCGGCGGACAGGCCGAGATGGTGGTCATTGCCCTGATCGCCGGGGCCGATCTGGCCTATGTCGTCAGTCACCATCTGCTGCGGATGATCATCGTCATCCTGCTGGGTCCGGTGGTGGGTAAGCTGCTGGGACGGCGTTAGCCGCGGGCCAGGGAAAAAGGGGAGTATCCGCATGAGCCATCGCATCCTGAAAGCCGCCGAACACCGCCGCATGCCGTGGAAGAATGGTCGGGGCGAGACGGTCGAGATCGCCGTTCACCCCCACGGCGCGGGGCTGGCTGATTTCGGCTGGCGTATCAGCATGGCCGGAGTGAGCGAGGACGGTGATTTCTCGATCTTTCCCCAGATCGACCGGACGCTTGCCGTGCTGACCGGCGAGGGGATCGAGCTGCATGTTCAGGGTACGCCGACCCGGCAACTGACGCCTGATTCCGAACCGATGGCCTTTGCCGCCGATGTGCCGACCTCGGCGCGGCTGCTGGCCGGGCCGATCATCGATCTGAACGTGATGACCCGGCGCGGCGCCTTTACCCACCGGCTGACACGGCTAAGCACGCAGGCCACCGGCGCGCCGCAGTGGCGGCTGCTACTTGCCACCGCGCCGGTAACGCTGGAATTCGCGGGTAAGACGATGGCGCTGGAGCCGCTGGATGCGCTTTATTGTGAGGGGGCCGAGGCGGCCTTGCCGGTCGGCCCCGCCCCTGACCTTTGGTTGATCGAGATCGACGACGCCTAATCGGCCCGGTTGCTCAGCAACAGATCGCGGCCGGCAAATATGCCGCCGACGCATTCCATCTTGAAGCGTTCGGCGTCGCGGCCGCGGATCTCTTCCATGACCTCGTCGACCTCGTCAGGGTCATCGCCCAGCTGCAACAGCGCCTCGCGTCCCATGACAAAGGCGCTTTCCAGCGTTTCGCGCAGCTGAAAATCGGCTCCGGCCTCGATCAGTTCCAGCGCATGCTCGCGGTCAAAGGCGCGGGCGATGACCGGCACCAGCGGGAATTCGTGCTTGATCAGCTCGACGATGCGGGTGGTGGCCTCGCGGTCGCCGGGAACGGCGATGATCAGGCTGGCGTTCCCCGCCCCGGCAGAGTGCAGGATGTCCAGCCGCGCCCCGTCGCCATACCAGATCTTGAAGCCGAATTCATTGGCGTCGCGGATGGTCTGGGGGTCCTTCTCGATGATCGAGATGGAGTGGCCGCGCGCGATCAGCGGCTGGCTGATGATCTGACCCATACGGCCGAATCCGATCATCAGGACCCGTGCCTCTAACCCCTGCGCGGCCTCGACCCCGTCAAGCGATGGTGCGGGTTTCGGTGCCAGGCGATCATGCAGAATGACCATCAGCGGTGTCAGCACCATCGAGACGATGACAATGGCGGTCAGCACCGCGTTGTTCTGGCCGTTGATAATGCCGAATTGCATGGCGCTGGAGTACAGCACAAAGGCGAATTCGCCGCCCTGCGCCATCAGCACCGCGCGTTCCAGCGCCTCGGACCGGCTGGCACGCAGCGTCCGGCCTACGCAATAGATCACCAGCATCTTCAACAGCATATAGGCTGGCACGCAGATTGCGATCAGTGCC
This sequence comes from Paracoccus sp. TRP, assembly GCF_000185925.1. NCBI lineage: Bacteria > Pseudomonadati > Pseudomonadota > Alphaproteobacteria > Rhodobacterales > Paracoccaceae > Paracoccus > Paracoccus sp. TRP. The sequence goes on from NZ_AEPN01000026.1 coordinate 42,245, forward strand.
CAGTTTCCGGCGATGATGCGCAAATCCAGCGCCATGCCGACGCCAAGGAAGAACAGGCCCAAAAGCAGGCCGCGGAACGGTTCGACATCGGCTTCAAGCTGGTGGCGAAAGCTTGATTCCGACAACAGCACCCCGGCCAGGAACGCGCCCATCGCCATCGACAGCCCGCCCCATTGCATCAGCAGTGCCGAGCCCAGCACCACCAGCAGCGCCGCGGCGGTCATCACCTCGCGCCCGCCAAAGCGCGCCAGAAAGGCGAACATCGGGTTCAGCAGATAGCGCCCCGCCGCAACCAGCGCGGCGATGCAGCCCAGCCCGATGGCAACGCCGGCAAGGCGCTGGGGCAGGGTGACCTCTTCTCCTCCCGGGGCCAGAAAGGCGACCATTGCCAATAGGGGGACGATGGCCAGATCCTCAAACAACAGGATGGCGATGATGCGGCGGCCTTTGGGCAGGGCGATTTCATTGCGCTCGGCCAGCATCTGCATGACGATGGCGGTCGAGGTCAGCACGAAGCCGGTGCCCGAGACAAAGCTGGCCGCGACCGGGAAACCCAGCGCCAGCCCCACGCAGGTCAGCAATGCGATGGCCAGCAGCACCTGCGCAAAGCCAAGGACGAATATCTCGCCCCGCATCGCCCAGATGCGCGACGGCTGCATCTCCAGCCCGATAACGAACAGAAACAGCACCACGCCCAGTTCGGCGACATGGATGATTGCCTGTGGGTCGTGGAAAAAGCCAAGGCCAAAGGGTCCGATCGCCAGCCCCGCCGCCAGATAGCCCAGGACCGAGCCCAGGCCCATCTTGCGAAACAGGGGGACCGCCAGCACCGCTGCCGCCAGCAAGACCACCACGCTGAGCAGCGGCAGGCCGCCACCATGCCCTGCCGCCTCGGCGGCGGCTGTTACCTCTGTTGCCATTTACCCTCCGTTCGCGCTCTGTTTCGGGTCAGCCTATACCGGGCCTTGTCGATCACAAAGCACCATGCTCAGCGCCAACCAAGCGCGGGGGCGATGTGTTTCAGCACGGCCTCGATGACATGGGCGTTGTAATCGACGCCAAGCTGGTTCGGCACGGTCAAAAGCAGGGTGTCAGCCTCGGCGATGGCCTCATCGGCGCGCAGCTCTTCGATCAGGCGGTCGGGCTCGGCTGCGTAGTTGCGACCAAAGATCGAGCGGGTCCGTTCGATAAAGCCGACCTGGTCGCTGTCCTGCCCGCCGCGACCGAAATAGCGGCGGTCGCGGTCGTCGATCAGCGGAAAGATCGAGCGGCTGACCGAAACGCGCGGCTCATGTTCATGCCCCGCCGCTGCCCATGCCTCGCGAAAGGCGCGGATCTGTTCGGCCTGCTGGATGTGAAATGGCTGGCCCGTCTCATCGGTTTTCAGGGTCGAGCTTTGCAGATGCATCCCCAGCCGCGCCGCCCAGCGGGCGGTATCGTTCGACGCCGCCCCCCACCAGATGCGCTGACGCAAACCGGCCGAATGCGGCTCGATCCGCAAGAGGCCCGGCGGGTTGGGAAACATCGGGCGCGGGTTCGGACGGGCAAAGCCGTGACCTTCGATCACGTTCAGAAACATCTCGGCATGGCGGCGGGCCATGTCGGCATCGCTTTCACCATCGGCGGGCGAATAGCCGAAATAGCGCCAGCCCTCGATTACCTGTTCGGGTGAGCCGCGCGAGATGCCAAGTTGCAGTCTTCCCTGCGAAATCAGATCGGCAGCCCCGGCGTTCTCTGCCATGTAAAGCGGGTTTTCATAGCGCATGTCGATGACGGCTGTGCCGATCTCGATGCGGCTGGTACGCGCGCCCACTGCCGCCAGCAGCGGGAAAGGCGAGGCAAGCTGGCGGGCGTAGTGATGGACGCGGAAATAGGCACCGTCCGCGCCCAGTTCCTCGGCCGCAACCGCAAGCTCGATCGATTGCAGCAGCGTGTCCTGTGCGCTGCGGCTTTGTGAGCCGGGTTCGTCCGACCAATGACCAAAGGACAGGAATCCGATCTTTTTCACGGGGTCGCCTCGGTGGTTGCGGGGGGATGCTGGGACAGGGGGGCCTGCCATGGCGGGCGGTGCAGCTCGGCTGCCAGATGGTCGACAAACCGGCGCAGCTTGGCAGGCATGGGGGAAACCGGGGGCCAGACCGCGACCACGGGCAGCGGCCTTGTGTCAAAGCCCTCAAGCACCCGCTCCAGCCGCCCGTCGGCAAGCGCGGGCGCGGCGATGAAACCGGGCAGGATGGCCAGACCAAGCCCCCCGATCGCCATGTCGCGGATCGCCTCGCCATTGTTCATCGACAGCCGTCCCTGCACGACCGGGGACACAAAGCGGTCGCGGTCCTGAAACTGCCATAGCTGGCTGTTAGGCAGGTGGCTGTAGCCGATCACCTCATGATCGCGCAGATCGGCCAGTGTCCGGGGCCGACCCTTGCGTTCCAGATAGGCGGGGCTGGCGCAGACGACGCTTTCATCTTCGCACAGCTTGCGCTGCATCAGCGCCTTGTCGCGCATTTTGCCGATGCGGATGCCGATGTCGAAACCCTCGCGCGCAAGGTCCCGGGCGCGGTCGTCGTAATCGACGCTGATCTCAAGCTCGGGGTTCAGGGCGGCGAAACGGGCGATGATCGGACCCAGATGCATCACGCCAAAGGTCATCGGTGCGGCAATCGACAGGCTGCCGCGCAAGGGGGCAAGCCCGTCCATATCCCATGCGGTGCTTTCGGCGGCGGCAATCAGCTCGGTCAGCGCGGGGCGCAGACGTTCGGCCAGACGCAAAGCGGCCTCGGTCGGGGTGATGCGGCCGGCGTTGCGGCGAAACAGCGCCGCGCCCAGCGTGCCCTCAAGATCGGTGATCCGCTTGCTGACCACAGATTTAGACAGGTTCAGACGGGCGGCGGCGGCGGTGACGGTGCCAAGCTCCATCACCGTCAGAAATGTCTCAAGATCGTTCAGGTCATAGCGCATGGCGCAAGCTTACCTGCTGTGCCGGCGTTCGCAATAGGCGAACACAAGGTTCGCCGCCGCTGCTGTGGTGGAAACGGCCCCCATGCCCGATATTGGTGCCAAGAGAAAGGAGGCCCATCATGGAGCTCACCGGAATTCACCACCTGACGGCGATCACGGCGAATGCGCCCGGCAACAAACGGTTCTATACCGACACGCTGGGGCTGAGGCTGGTGAAAAAGACCGTCAATCAGGACGATACCAGCGCCTATCACCTGTTTTATGCTGACGGGCTGGCCCGTCCCGGCACTGACCTGACCTTTTTTGACTGGCCGGCAGCGCCTGAGCGGCGCGGGACGCATTCGATCAGCCGCACCGGATTGCGGGTTGCGGGCGACAGTCTGGACTTCTGGGCCGGGCGGCTGGCTGACCGCGGGCTGAGCCTTGGGCAGATTGCATCCCTCGACGGTCGCGCGAGCCTTGATTTCGAGGACCCCGAGGGCCAGCGTTTCCGTCTGACCGAGGATGCACCCGATGCCGTGACCGCGCCTTGGGAGAAAAGCCCGGTGCCGGCGCAGCATCAGATCCACGGGCTGGGGCCGATCACCATTTCGGTACCTGAACTTGCCCCGACCGAGCTCGTGCTGACCCAGGTCATGGGCCTGCGCAAGGTCCGCGACTATGCCAGCCCCGACGGGCAGGGCACGGTCCATGTCTATGAGATGGGGCAGGGCGGCCCTTCGGCCGAGCTGCATGTTGCGGTCCAGCCCGATCTGCCGGTGGCGCGTCCGGGTGCGGGCGGGGTGCATCACGTTGCTTTCCGCGTGCCCGACAAACCGGCGATCCACGAATGGGCGCGGCGTCTGTCCGATATGCGGGTGCCAAACTCGGGCGAGGTCGAACGTTACTATTTCCGCTCGCTCTATTTCCGCGAACCGGGTGGAAACCTGTTCGAGATCGCCAGCGACGACCCCGGTTTCGCCGTGGATGAGCCGTTGGAGAGCCTTGGCGAAACGCTGTCGCTGCCGCCCTTCCTGGAAGGTCAGCGCGCGATGATCGAGGCGCGACTGAAACCGCTGGACTAAGACGTACCCCCTGACATGAAAGGCCGTCGGAGCGATCCGGCGGCCTTTTTCATATGTTCCGGCGCCGATGGGAACGGTTGCGGCCAGCGGGTGTTTGGTTCCATCCTGGCACACGCAACAGGACATAGGGGAGTGGGGAATGATCCAGCCGGACACGGACCAGCCTGCCTCAGAGCTGATTGACGCCCGGATCACAGAGCTGGGGGACTGGAGGGGTGAGACGCTGGCGCGGTTGCGCACCCTGATCCACGAGGCCGATCCCGAGGTGGTCGAGGAATGGAAATGGCGCGGCGTGCCGGTCTGGTCGCATGACGGCATCATCTGCACGGGCGAGACCTATAGGCAGGTGGTCAAGATGACCTTCGCCAGAGGTGCGTCGCTTGAGGATCCCTCGGGTCTGTTTAACGCCGGTCTGGAGGGTAACACCCGCCGCGCCATCGATCTGCGCGCGGGTGACCAGATCGACGCCGGGGCGCTGAAGGCGCTGATCCGTGCCGCCGTGGCCCTGAACCAGAGCAAGAAAAAGGGGCGGCCAGAATGACCGCCCCGTCTTTTTGCTGATCTGACCGCCTTAGGCGGTTTTGGCACGCTGGGCGATGGTCGCCTCGGCCCACCAGTTCAGTTCATCGAGCATGGCGTTGAGCGAGGGCAGCAGGTTCGCCTCGACCTCGGTCATCTCGCCATTGGCACCCAGCGGCGAGACCTTGAAGAAATCGCCCCCGCCCAGATGCACGGCATGGCGCAGCGGCACCATCTGCAACTCGACCGCGATGCCGCGCAAATGCTCGATGGCGCGGGCAGCACCGACGCCGCCATAACCCATGGCTGCCGCCGGTTTGTGGTTCCATTCCTTATAAGCCTGATCCAGCGCGTTCTTGAGCGAGCCGCTGACCGAGTGGTTATATTCCGCAGTGACAAAGATATAGCCGTCGAACTCGGCAAGCTTTTGTTGCCATTTCACCGCGCGTGGGTCCTGCGACGGCACCCACAGGTTCGAGGCGACCTCGTCAAAAAGCGGCAGGTCATAGTCGCGCAGATCGACCAGTTCAAAGGTCATGTCCTCGCGCTTTTGCGCATTCTCCAGCAGCCAGGCGGCGGGTTTGTCGGCAAAGCGTGCGGCGCGGGTCGAGCCGATGATAATGGCGATATGGGGTTTGCGGGTCATGTTCGTGATCCTTTGTGATGATCTTTCGGGGGCCGGTTGCGGCCTTGGATAACTGTCGTGGTCTTAACCTGCCCCCTGCGGGGTTTCCGGGCAAGCCAACCGGCATCGGATACAGTGTTCGATATTTTGGAACGGCCTGATGTCTGGGCAGAAACGGACAGGCGGGCCTTTTGACCCGCCTGCCGCTGTCATTCCCGGGGTGCCTGTCAGGCGCGGTCGATCCAGCTTTTCCCCTGTGCCAGATCCTCGGGTTGCAGCTCGTGCCCGGCGTCGAGCGTTTGCACCTCAAGCGCCGCGCCGCCATCCTGCAAGGCCCGTTCAAGCGCCGGTGCCATGCGCGCAAAGGGGTCACGCGCACCGGTCAGCATCAGCACGCGACTGTCCTTTAGCGCCTGCGGCTCAAGGGTGGGGGGCTCTTCCAGCACCTGAATGCCCCGCAGCAGGACCGCACTGCGGATCAGGCCGGGATAAAGCTGCATCAGCGCCCCAAGCAGGTTCGCGCCGTTCGAATAGCCCAGATAGGTCAGCGCCGCCGGGTCCAGATCATAGGCCCGCGCCGCCTCGGCGATGAAGCCGGCAAAAGCTTCGGCCTCGGCCCGGATATCGGCCTGATCATAGGTCACGGCGTCATGGCGGCGGAACCAGCGGTTGATGCCTTCCTCGGATGAGCGGCCGCGCACGCCCAAAAGCGTGGCATTCGGTGCCATGCGATGGGCAAGCGGCATCAGATCGGATTCATTACCGCCGGTACCGTGCAGCAGGACGATGGTTTTGCCGTCCGGGCTGTCCGGCCGGTGAAAGCGATGGACGAAATGCAGGTCTCGCATCGGTTGCCTTTCCTTTCCCGGAAGGGAGAATTGCGGCAGGATCACGCGCAGATCTTCGGCGCGGGCCGCGTCATGGGGCGGGACGAACAGCGTCTCGCCCAGATGTTCGGGGGCCTCGTCCACGGTGAATCCGGGGGCGTCGGTCGCATATTCCAAAAGTGTCCCCGCCGGTTCGCGCACATAAAGCGACAGGAAATATTTCCGGTCGTGCACGCTGGTCGCGTCGGTGCCCTTAAGCGCAAGCCGCATCTGACGCACCGCATCGGCATCGGCTGCGCGAAAGGCGACGTGATCCAGAATGCCGGTGCCGGGGATGCCGGGGAAAAATCCGGTGGCATCGCGGACGTCGATGATATCCGTGTCCGATTCCATACGCTGGATCGCGCCGCCTGCCGCGCCGGGCTGATAGCCAAAGCGGGTCAGAAACTCACGTGTCGCGACGGGCTGTTCGGTCAGGATGGTCACGCCGCGCAGCCGCGTCGGGGCGATCGGATCAGGCAGGGGAGCCGCCGCAGGCAGGGCTATCCCGACCAGCTTGACGATCACGCCATCGGGGTCCTTGAGCCGCAATACGGTTTCGCCCTGTTCGCGCAGCGGCCCCTCGACCGGCACGCGCGCGGTCATGGCGCGGGTCAGCCAGTCGCCGATGCTGTCAGGGGGCACGGCAAGCGCGATTTCCGAGACCTGCCCATGGCCGACGCGGCCGGGTGCGCCGTCCTCCCACACCAGAAAAGTGATGAGAGAGCCGGGCGAGCCAAGCGCATCGCCATAAAACAGGTGCAGCTGTTCGGCATCCTCATAGCCTCCGGTGCGCTTGACCAGACGCAGGCCCAGAAAACCGGCGTAGAAATCGACATTGGCCTGAACCCGGCGGGTAATGCCGGTGACGTGATGGATGCCAGACAGCATGGTTTGTCTCCTCAGGCGCTCTCTTCGCGGGCGAGAACGGTTTGTACGGCCGGATCGGCCGCAATACGGTCATGCAGGGCCTGTACATTGGCCCAGCCGCTGATGCCTTCGGGCAGCACTTTCATGGCCCAACGCAGCATCGGGAAAGCATAGGCGTCGATCGCCGAGCGGCGGTCCAGAACCCATTCCCGCCCCTCAAGATGCGCATCAAGCTGCGCCAGCCGCTTGCGCACCAGCTTGCGCCCGGCCTCTTGTACCGCGTCGTGGTCGGCCTGTTCGCGGCTGGTGGTATAGCGCCGGGGGGTAAAGACCGGGAAAAAGGCCGGATGCAAATCGCCGGTGAAAAAGCTCGACCAGCGGTCAAATTCGGCCGAGGCGTGCAGATCGTCGCCGCCGCCCAGATCGGCCTGCGGGTGCTTGCGCACGAGGTGATGCAGGATCGCGCCCGCCTGGGTCAGGGTCCAGCCGTCGTCCTCGCGCAGGACCGGAACGGCGCCGGCCGGGTTCACGGCCAACAGTTCGGGCGAGCCGAACTCGACCGCCACAGCCTCATAGGGCGTTCCGGTCCATTCCAGCACGATATGCGGTGCAAGCGAACATGCGCCGGCGTGATAAAACAGGGTGGGCATGAAATCCTCCGTCATCAGATGCGTTCAAGATAGCGTTGCACCGTGTTTCTCCAACCCGCAAGGGAGGGAACGTGGTGTTCTGCCCTATCGAACGCGCCGACGGAGGAGCGGTTCAGCCCTCAGGCGCTATGCGCGCCGGCTGACAGTTCGGCGACAAAGGACAGGATCTCGGGCACGGGGCGCCCCTCGCCGATCAGCCTGACGATGGCCGAGCCGACGACGCAGCCATCGGCAACGCTTGCCACCGCCCGCGCCGCTTCGGGGGTCGAGATGCCAAAGCCGACCACCACTGGCAGGTTGGCGCTGGCGCGGATGCGGGCGACTTCGGGCGCGACCTCGGCGGCATTGGCAGCGGGGCCGCCGGTGATGCCGGTGACCGAGACGTAATAGACAAAGCCGCTGGTGTTCTTGACCACCGCTGGCAGGCGACGGTCGTCGGTGGTCGGCGTAGCAAGGCGGATGAAGTTCAGCCCCACCTCGCGCGCGGGCAGGCACAGTTCGGCGTCTTCCTCGGGCGGCAGGTCGACGACGATCAGCCCGTCAACCCCGGCCTCGGCCGCATCGGCCAGAAAGCGCGGAACGCCACCTTCACGCGCATAGATCGGGTTGTAATAACCCATCAGCACGATTGGGGTGCTGTTGTTGTCGGCGCGAAAGGCCCGCACCATCTCCAGCACCCGGCTGACGCTGCCCCCAGCGGCCAGCGCACGCTGGCCCGCCGCCTGGATCGTGGCGCCATCCGCCATCGGGTCGGTAAAGGGCATGCCCAGCTCGATAATATCCACGCCTGCGTCGGGCAGGCCGCGCATGATTTCCAGTGAGCGGTCGAAATCCGGGTCGCAGCCCATCATGTAGGCGACAAAGGCCTTGCCGCCGGTTTCGGCCAGCCGCGCGAAAGTGTCGTCGATTCTGGTCATGCGCCTGTTCCCTCTTGTTCCGCACAGCCCTAGCCCGGCTTGAGGGGCAAGATCAACGGCCCGCCACTGGACTTGGGCGTCATGGACCCATAATAAGCGCGAAATTCCGGGAAAAAGGGGTGCATCATGGGCTTTCGCATGGGGATCGTCGGCCTGCCGAACGTGGGCAAATCGACGCTGTTCAACGCGCTGACGAAAACCGCAGCCGCTCAGGCTGCGAACTTTCCCTTCTGCACCATCGAGCCGAACGTCGGCGAAGTGGCGGTGCCCGACCCGCGGCTGGACAAGCTGGCCGAGATCGCGGGCTCAAAGCAGATCATCCCGACCCGCATCACATTCGTGGACATTGCCGGTCTGGTAAAGGGCGCAAGCAAGGGCGAGGGGTTGGGCAACCAGTTCCTGGCCAATATCCGCGAAGTGGATGCCATAGCCCATGTGCTGCGCTGTTTCGAAGATGACGACGTTACCCATGTCGAGGGCCGCGTCGATCCTCTTGCCGATGCCGATACCATCGAGACCGAGCTGATGATTGCAGACCTCGAATCTGTCGAGCGCCGGCTGGCCAATATCCAGCGCAAGCTCAAGGGTGGCGACAAGGATGCCGTGGCGCAGGAAAAGCTGCTCAAGGCCGCGCAGGCCGCGCTGGAATCGGGCAAGCCCGCCCGCACCGTTCAGGTTGCGGATGAGGATCGCAAGGCTTGGGACATGCTGCAGCTTCTGACTGCAAAGCCGGTGCTTTTCGTCTGCAACGTCGAAGAGGACAAGGCCGCAACCGGCAACTCTCAATCCGACCGCGTGGCGCAGATGGCGGCCGAGCAGGGTGCGGGTCATGTGGTGATTTCCGCCCGGATCGAGGAAGAGATCAGCCAGCTTCCCGCCGAGGAAGCGACCATGTTCCTTGAGGAAATGGGCCTGCATGAGGCCGGTCTCGACCGTCTTATCCGCGAAGGCTACAAGCTGCTGGGCCTTGAGACCTATTTCACCATCGGCCCCAAGGAGGCCCGCGCCTGGACCATTCACAAGGGTACGCCGGCCCCGCGTGCGGCGGGTGTGATCCATGGCGATTTCGAGCGCGGCTTTATCCGTGCCGAGACCATCGCCTATGAGGATTATGTCACCTACAAGGGCGAAGCCGGCGCGCGCGAGGCTGGCAAGCTGCGTGTCGAAGGCAAGTCCTATGTGGTGCAGGACGGCGACGTGCTGCACTTCCTGTTCAACGCCTGACGATTTCTTGCGGAGTTCAGTAAACCTCAGCAGTGCTCGTTGAATTAAGATTATTATTTAAAATATAGTTAAATCCGGTCTGCTGAGGTTTCCTGTCATTTATCCGCATCCAGAAAAGTTGGGGGGTACTCGTGTTCAACCGTGGGGGTGCTTCTCCCCATAGTGGAGTCCAACGATGCCCCGAAGACCTGCCCATCGACACCAAGGTCAGGTCGGTCAGACCCACTGATCACGACCGGAAACTGTCTGACGGTGGCGGTCTGTTCCTGCTCATCAAGCTGACCGGCGGCAAGCTCTGACGGTGAAGGTACTGCTTTCAAGGCAAGGAATGTTGATTTCCGTCGAGACGTGACCCGG
>NZ_AEPN01000025.1:0-59638 GCF_000185925.1 Paracoccus sp. TRP
ACCATCAGGATCCACATGCTGGCCGATGCTCTGGGCAGACCGTCGCGGTTCATCATAACGACCGGCCTGGTTGGCGAGATTACGCAGGCCTCGTCCCTCCCGCAGCGACAGAGCGGTGATCTCGTGCTGGCCGATAAAGCCTACAGCAACGCCTGGCGGCAAATCATTGCCGGCATCGGAGCCGAAGCGGTCATCCCGTCAAACGGCTTGCGTAAAATCATCATTCCACACAATGAGCGCGCCTGTGCGCGTCGCAACCACATCGGACGTTGCTTCAGCCAGATGAAGCTCTTCCGCCGCTTCGCCTCTCGATACGACCGAAGAGCCGTTCACCTTCCGGGGCTTCGTTTATCTCGTTGCCGCTATGCCCCGGATGCGGTGAATGTCCGATCCGGCCTAGCTCGTCTTACCCCACGGTCCGTGGTGGCTGTCCTGACCGTCCAGCCTGTCAAAGCCGTGGGCACCAAAGAAGTCGCGCTGCGCCTGGATCATGTTCGCGGTGCCACAGCCGGTGCGCATCAGGTCGAACCAGCCAAGGCCAGCTGCCAACGCGGGCACGCCGTGACCGTTCAGCAGGGCGGTTGCCACCACACGGCGCAATGCGGGGATCGTTGCCTCAAGCCGCTGCGCAAAGAAGGGCGCGAGTACGAGGTTGCGCGACGGGTCTTCGGCCAGGGCAGCCGCCATGTCGTTGAGCATGGCCGAGCGGATGATGCAGCCAGCGCGCCAGACCCGTGCAATCCCCGGCAAGTCGAGTTGCCAGCCAAAGGCCCGGCCAGCGGCCTCGATCATCGCGAAACCCTGCGCATAGCACAGGATCTTGCCTGCAATCAGCGCGGCCTCAAGCTCGGTCAGGGCCAGATCCAGCGGCTGGAGACCGGCACCGAAACGCGCCTCGCCGGCCTTACGTTCTGTGACGCGGGCCGAGACGTTGCGTGCCATCACAGCCGCGTCGATTACCGGGATCGGTGCGGCCAGATGCTGCGCCTCGATCGCGGTCCAGCGGCCGGTGCCCTTTTGCCCGGCAGCATCCAGAATCACGTCGAGCATCGGCGCGCCCGTCAACGGATCAGCAGCGCGAGAAACGGCGGCCGAGATCTCGATCAGATAGGACTTCAGCGGCCCCTGATTCCATGTGGCAAAGGCTTCGCCAATGCCTGGGGCGGGCATCGCCATCCCGTCACGCATCAGTCCATAGATTTCGGCGATCATCTGCATATCGGCATATTCGATGCCGTTATGCACGGTCTTGACGAAATGGCCGGCGCCAGCCTCGCCCATCCAGGTCGCGCAGGGGGTGCCGTCCTCGGCGCGGGCGGCGATGGCCTCCATGATCGGGGCAACGCGATCCCAGTCGGCGCGGGCACCCCCGCCCATGATGGCCGGTCCGTGACGCGCGCCCTCTTCGCCGCCCGAGACACCCATGCCAAGAAAGCGCATCGGCAGACCGGCAGCGGCGCGGCGGTTGGTGTCATGGAAATTGGCGTTCCCGGCGTCGATCACCAGATCTTCGGGGTCAAGCAACGGGGCCAGCGCAGCGATCTGGTCATCGACGGCCTGACCGGCGGGGACCATCAGGATGATGGCGCGCGGCGGGGCGATGGCGGCGACCAGATCGGCCAGGCTTTCGGTCGGGATGACGCGTTCGGCCAGAGCCTCGGCTTCGGCGTGAAAACGGCGGGTGACCTCGGTGGTGCGGTTCCACACCACGATGGGAAAGCCTTTTTCGGCGATGTTCAACGCCAGCGCCGCGCCCATCGTCCCAAGGCCGATAAGGCCGATTCGTGCCTGTGTCATGACGGTTCCGCTCCGTTCCGCTTGGCATCGCCCGGCGCTTTTCCGGACAATGGAGGTTACAGGTCTTTAGCCCATCCGGGCTTATGTTACCGTTAACTACGCCGTGCGGAGCTGGTTTTCCAGAGGGTCATTCGGCACTGTTGCGCCAGGCCTCCTTCTCTGATCCTGCGGGCTGATAGATATAGTTGCGGCGGAAGGGATAGGCGGAATGCGCGCCGGGCAGATCGGGCGTTACCTGCCCCTGATCGGGATGGGTCATCAGGATCTGGTAAAGCGCCACCCAGCCTTGCTCAAAGGCCAGGGCGCAGCCCGCAAGGTACAGCCTGTAGGCCTGCAGAACTTCGGCGGCGCGGTCAGGGGGCATCGAGCGGGCCAGCACCTGCTCGGCCTCGGGCAGCCGCGCCTCAAGCGCGTCGGACCAGGCCCAAAGGGTCCGGGCGTAGTGCGGGCGCAGGTTTTCGGTATCGACCATTTCAAGCCCGGCTTGCGACAGGCTGCGGATCGCCTGGCTGACATGCACCAGCTCACCGCCCGGGAAGATATATTTCTCGATGAAATCGCCAAGGCCGCCGCCGACCATCGCGTCGTCCAGACCCGAGGCGGCGATGCCGTGGTTCAGCGCCATGCCGCCCGGCCTCAGCAGCCGGCGCAGGGTCTGGCTGTAAAGACCCAGATTGGCGCGGCCGACATGTTCGAACATTCCGACCGAGGCCAGCTTGTCAAAGGGCCGGTCTGGCGTCAGGTCGCGATAGTCGCACAGCAGGATGCGCACGCGATCGCCCAAGCCTTCGTCGGCAATCAGGCGGCTGACATGGTCGAACTGATTCTGCGACAGGGTGATGCCGGTTGCGTCGACGCCGTAATGACGCGCCGCATGCATCAGCAGCCCGCCCCAGCCTGCGCCGATATCAACGAAACGCTCGCCGGGGCGCAGGTCCAGCTTGCGGCAGATCAGGTCCAGTTTCGCCTCTTGCGCATCGGCCAGTGTCATCTGCGGATCGGCGAAATAGGCGCAGGAATAGACCCGTCGCGGGTCCAGCCACAGGGCATAGAATTCGTCCGACACATCGTAATGGGCGCGAATCTGGTGGGCGTCGCGTTCGCGGCTGTGGCGCAGGACAGAGTTCAGGCGATTGATCAGCCGCTGCCAGGCGTTGGGGCGAATCATCTGCCCCTCCTGGGGTATCAGCGCGGCGACGACCCGCATCAGATCGCGCATCGAGCCCTCGATCCGGGCGCGCCCGCGCACGATCTCATCCCCGAGCCGCCCCAGCTTAGCCGAGGCAAGCAGCGCCAAAGAAGTCACGTCCTGAAAGGCGATGGTTACGCGTGCATCCTGCGGACCCAGCCGCCGGCCCGAGGGCAGGCGCACCGCCAGAGGGACCGGGAGTTGCTGAAGTTTTCGTTCGATCAAAGTTTCCAGAGCCGGCATGATCACCTCACGCTTGGGCTGGCCGCGATGCAGGGGTGGAGGGGACGCAAAGCGCGGCAGCGTGTTCCTGACGTCTGTCCCGGATGCTGTTGCCGGGGCAACCTCTCCACCATACTAGCCCTGATTCCCGGAAAATGACCAGAGGCAGGAAGACCTGTCAGCAACGCGCTGACTTTGCGGTGTGGCGGCGGGCTTTGCGATGAGCGCTTTGTGCTGGGACCGGAAACGCCGAAAGCGGCCCGGAGGCCGCTTTTCGCCATTCCCGAAGGAAAATTTTGGAGCGGGCGATGAGATTCGAACTCACGACCCTTACCTTGGCAAGGTAATGCTCTACCCCTGAGCTACGCCCGCACTCCGTTCCGATGGCGCTTCGCCTTCGGTGAGGCGGCATTTATGGGACCGCGCAGGGGGATGCAAGAGGGAAAAAGCGGCCTGCCGAAAATTTTTCACAAAGGACCCGCAAAGGCCCTGTGATCGTAACGACTTGACCGCAGCCGCGCCTTGCCGAAAGGTGCGACGCCAGGAATGGGGAGGGGCCGATGAAACCGTCCGACCAGCTCTCGGAGTTTGTCCAGCACGCGCTTGCACAGGGTGGGGACCGCGACGGTATCGCCCATGCGCTTGCCGCTGCCGGCTGGTCCGCACCCGAGATCGAAGAGGCGCTGGAAAGCTGGGCTTCGGTGCCCGGCCTGCCGCCCGTGCCGCGGCCGCGCCCCTATGCCTCGGCGCAAGAGGCGCTGCTATATGGCCTGTTGTTTCTGTCGCTGGGCGTGATCGTCTGGCACCTTTGCCAACTTGGGGCAGTCCTGATCGACTGGCTGATTCCCGACCCGTTCGACGGCCCGCATTACGGCTGGGACAGTTCGGTGCGGTGGTCCATCGCCTCGCTGATCGCCTTTGTGCCGCTGTTTCTGGGGCTGAACCGCAAGGTGGCGCGGATGAGTGTCGGCGACGCCGGCAAGCGCCGCTCGCTGGTGCGCAAATGGTTCGCCTCACTGACGCTGCTGGTTGTTGCGTTGGTGTTTCTGGGCGATGGAGTCCTTGCCATATTTGCGCTGCTGAACGGCGATCTGACCCTGCGCTTTGCCGCCAAGGCGGTGCTGGTGGCGGGGGTTGCTGCGCTGGTCTTTGCCTATTACCGGGATGAGCTGGATGATTAAGGGCCGGGTCGCCATTGCCATCGCGCTTTTGGCCGCCTTTGCCATCATAGTCGGCCTGGTGCTGACCGGAGGTCCCGCTCAGGCCCGCAAAGAGCGGCGCGACCGCCAACGTGAAAGCGATATCGCCCATCTCAGTCGCCTTGTCGGCTGCCTTGCGCGCGAAAACGGCAACCGTCTGCCCGAGGAATTGCAGATCACGCCGCAATGTGACTGGCAGGTGCAGCTGGCCGATCCCTTTACGGGCGAACCCTATCGCTATGAGGTGACAGGACCGCGCAGCTATCGGTTATGCGCGGATTTTGAGCTGCTGCCGCACCACCCCTCGGGACTGGCGGTGCGCGATGAGCAAGGCTGTACCAGCCGGTTCTTTATCCCTACCGGCGCAGAGCGGCATGGTACCCGCCTTGCCCCCACCTCGCGCGGCTAGGGCTGCCAGGACGCCAGTTTTGCCAGCGGGCGCGACAGGCTTTCCGGTGCAGCCGCCAGTGCCAGAAAGTGCGGCAGTGCTGCCGAGAGGCGCGCGAAATCGGCGGGTGGAGTCAGGGTCGGATCGGCCTCGATCAACAGATCCAACCCCCGCGCTTCGCCATCGCCACGAATGGTGATGTTGAAACCGTCGCCGGGGCCATTCGACAGCACATGTCTGGTTGTTTCGCATCCGGCAAAGCGCGGCTCGTCAAAGGGCAAAACGTTGATCAGCGGGGAAAAGAAGAACCGGCTGCGCGGCTCCATACCCCAGTCCCCGGCGATCTGTTCGATGCGATAGCGTCCATGGCGGCGCAGCTTGCGCAGCCGTGTGCCCAGCCGGGCCAGCGCCTCGGATAAGGGTTCGGCCTCGTGCAACGTCACGTCAAAGGGCAGGATGTTCACCACCAGCGCCGGGACCGAGATGCTGACGCTGCCCATCCGGCTCATATAAGGCAGCCAGACCGGCATCGAGATTCGACCCTCGCCATCGCGCAGCCGCTGGGCCGAAGCATCGGTCAGGCACAGCGCGGTCCAGGCTGAACAAAGCACGGTCAGCAGATCGGGCCAGCCCATCTGGACCGACTGTGCCTGCTGCATCAGTGCCGGGTGCAGGTCCGACAGGTCGTGCATGACCGACAGCGCCTCGGTCGGGTAATTTTCCGAACCTTTACGCAGCACGCGCGGGCGCGGTTCATTTGCCAGCACCTCGGCCCAGTGGTGGCCATCTGCGGCGTGGCGTGGGCTGGCGCGGTAATCCAGCTCTTCGTTCAGATAATCGGCAAGCGGGCGCAGGGGGGCTCCGGCATCGGCACCGCCAAGTGCCGCAGCATAAAGCCGGGCGCATCGCTGTTCGATCAGGCTCATCGCATAGCCGTCCAGCGCAATGTGATGGCCGCGGTTGAACCAGAGGTAATGCCCCTCGGCCAGCCGGATCAGCCACTGTGCGGCAATCGGTTGCTCCATAAGGTTCAGCGGGGCCTCGACATCGGCCTGCATCAACGCAAAGGCGTGCTCGCGTGCATCCGCCCTCTCTGTCAGGTCAAGGACGCGCAGTTCTGGCCGGTAGGCGGGATCAACCCGCTGCACTGGTTGGCCATCGCTGCCCAGTGCAAAGCGCAGCGCCATGATGTCGGTTTCAGCGATTGTCGTCCGGATCGCCTGAATCAGCGCGTCGGGTTGGGCGACGCCGCCCAGTTCGACCGCATGGGCGACGGTCGAAACCGCTTCGCCAGGATGCAGCCGGAACTCTTCCCAGAAATCCAGTTGAGCCAGGGTCAGAGGCAGCCAAAGCCCCTCGGGCAGATGATGCGTCATTAAGTCCTGTCCCTGTTGCCGGACGTGCTGTTATTGACCTGAATGAGGCTGGCTTTGTTACGCCCCCGGGGGGCGAGGGCGCTGCTGGCTTGCTTCGAGAGAGAAAGCAAGATAAAAATACTCAACTATTGATCTCCGTCAAGGTGCCGTGGGCGCCTGTGGCGGGTCTTTGCTGTCAGGACAGGTATCCCGATGATTGAATTCAGCCCTTGGCCTCAGGACCTCGCGCAGCGCTATCGCGAGGCCGGTTACTGGATCGACCAGCCGCTGACCCACATTCTGGACGCGCAACTGGCCGCCAACCCCGAGGCCGAGGCGCTGGTCTGCGGTGACCGGCGTTTCAGTTATGCCGGTCTGGATCGACTGTCGCGCAACCTTGCCGCCCGGCTGGCGGCGCAGGGACTTGGCCATGGTGATACGGCGGTGGTGCAGCTGCCGAACGTGGCTGAATTCTACGTCGTATTCTTTGCCCTGCTGCGAATCGGCGTGGTGCCGGTGAATGCGCTTTTCAGCCATCGCCGGCTGGAGCTTGCCGAATATGTCCGCCAGATCTCGCCGCGGCTTGTCATCGCCTCGCGCGGGCATGAGCTGTTCCGCGACGATGCCTTTGCCGATGAGCTGCGTGCGGGTGGTGTCGTCCATCTGTTGCTGTTGGAAGAGGACGACCCGCAGCGTAGCCTTGCCCATTGGCTGACCTTTGGCGGTGATCTGCCCCAAGGTGTGGGGCCGACCCCAGCCGATCAGGTCGCCTTTTTCCAGCTTTCGGGCGGCAGTACCGGTACGCCCAAGCTGATCCCGCGCACCCATAACGACTATGATTACAGCATCCGTGCCAGCGTCGAGATCAGCGGTGTCACCTCTGCCACGCGCTTTCTTTGTGCGCTGCCGGCGGGGCATAACTTTCCGATGAGCTCGCCCGGCGCGCTGGGGGTGTTCCATGCCGGGGGCACGGTGGTCATGGCGCCGAACCCCGATCCGCTGACCTGTTTTGACATCGTGGCGTGTGAACGGGTGACGATGGTGCCGCTGGTCCCGCCTGCCGTGGCGCTGTGGCTGCGCGCGGTCGAAGAAGAGCCTTCGCGCCGCGCCGGGCTGGACAGTCTGGACCTGATGCTGGTCGGGGGCGCCAGCTTTGCCGAGGCCATGGCGCGGCGGGTGCCCGAACTGCTTGGCTGTCGCCTGCAGCAGGTTTTCGGCATGGCTGAGGGGCTGGTGAACTACACCCGGCTGACCGATCCCGAAGAGGTGATCTTTACCACTCAGGGCCGCCCGATCAGCCCCGATGACGAGGTGCGCATTCTGGACGAGGACGGCAATCAGGTCCCCGAAGGCACCCCGGGTGCGCTGGCAACGCGTGGCCCCTATACGTTCCGGGGCTATTACCGCGCCCCCGAACACAACGCCAAAGCCTTTGACGCCGAGGGGTTCTATCACTCGGGTGATGTTGTGGTGCGACAGGGCGGCAATCTGCGCGTGGTCGGCCGGATCAAGGACCAGATCAACCGCGGCGGCGAAAAGATCGCGGCCGAAGAGATCGAGAACCTGTTGGTGCGCCATCCCGACATCACCCACGCGGCGCTGGTCGCCGCCCCCGACGCGCATCTGGGCGAGAAAAGCTGCGCTTTCCTCGTTCTGCGTGACGGGGCCGGGAAACTGTCGCCCCCGGCGCTGCGCCGGCATCTGCTGGAACTGGGCGTGGCAGAATACAAGCTGCCCGACCGTTTCCGCTTTGTGCCCGAACTGCCGCTGACGGCGGTGGGCAAGATCGACAAGCGCCGCCTGCGCGACAGCCTCGTGGCCGAAACCGCCGCCTGAAAGGACCGATGATGGAAATTGCCGAAAAGACCGACCTGAGCCCCGAATGGCTGGCCGCCCGGGTCCGGAAGATGATCGAGGACGATTGCGAGATCGACCCTGCCGAGAACCTCGTCCTCTACGGGCTCGATTCCATCGCGGTAATGACCTTTTCGTCAGAGCTGAAGCAGATGGGTATCGAGGCCAGTTTCGAAGAACTGGCCCGCGAACCGTCTTTGGATAACTGGTGGGCGCTGATTTCGTCGCGGCTATAGGCCAGGGCGGGCGGGGCTATCAGGCGCGCAGCGTCGCCCCGCCATCGACGTAAATGTCGGCCATGGTGACATGGCCCGCCTGATCCGACAGCATGAACATGACAGCACTGGCGATGTCCTCGGGCGTCGCCAGTTTCCTTAGCGGGATGCCGGTGCGATAGGCCTCAAGGCTGCCTTCGATCACCGCACGCTCGCCCGCGCCGCCGTCCTCGGTCCACATGCCGGTCTGCATCGGCGTCAGGGTCGAGCCGGGGGCCACGATATTGCAGCGCACACCCTGTGCGGCAAGCTCAAGCCCCAGACAGCGGATCAGCATGGTCGCCGCCGCTTTCGAGGCCGCATAGACGCCCATGTTCAGGCGCGGAATCCCCGCAGCGTTCGAACTGACGGCGACGATCGAGCCGCCGCCATTGCGCACCATCGCCCGGCCAAAGGCGCGGGTGACGTTGAAGGTGCCGCGGGCGTTGACATTGATCACCCGTTCCCATTCCTCAACCGGCAGATCCAGCAGCGGTCCGATGGCCAGCACGCCTGCCGCATGGACGCCAAGGCCCAAGGGGCCATGCGCCGCCTCGACCTCGGTTACCAGCGTCTCGGCTGCCGCGCTGTCGCGCACATCAAGCACGCGGTTCTCGACCCCCGGTACGGGATTGCTGGCCAGCGCGGCCTCGGTATCGGTGGCGACGACTGTTGCGCCTGCGTCAAGCAGAGCGCGCACGACGGCACGGCCGATACCGCCCGCCGCGCCAGTGACGATCGCGGTCTTTCCCTCAAATCCGGTCAAGCGCATGATTTCACCCTTGTTCCTGCAATGCTTCCAGCGCCTGCCGGGTGGACATCGGCACGCCGCAGGTGGCAGCGATCCAGTCCATCGCCATCCCCAGCCGCTCGCGCGAGAAATCGGCCTGCGCATCGGCGACGGTAAAGGCCTCGATATCGCGCTGGAAGGCTTCGACGGCGGTGGCGAGGCAGCCGATATGGGCATAGACGCCGCAGATCATCAACTGGTCGCGTCCCCGCGCCCGCATCAGGGTTTCAAGGTTCGAGCGTTGAAAGGCGCTGTAGCGGTGCTTGACCAGAACGATATCGCCCCCAGCCGGGGCAAGCTCGGGCAGGATTTCTTCGTGTTCGGGGGTCGCGCTCATCCCCGGTCCCCACAGATCGGCCTGCAACCCGCGATCCGGGCGGAACTGATTGCCTTTCTGCGCGGTATAAAACACCGGCACGCCCGCCGCGCGGGCAGCACTGATCAGATGGGCGATGTTTTCGACCACAGGGGTGATCGGCTGACCCTCGGGGTAGATGCGGCAGAAATAGCGCTGCATGTCATGAACCAGCAGCGCCAGCCGGTCGCGCCGGGGCTGCCAGGGGCCGCGCGGGCAGGGCAGCTCGGCCTCGGCCAGAGGGGCGTAGGGGGCGATGCCGGGCAGGGCCATCAGTTCTCTCCGTTCCTGCGGGCGACCCCGGCCAGACCTGCATCCTGTGGCAGGCCCAATGCGGCCAAGAACGCGCCGAATTTCGCGCCAGTTTCGGCGGCTTCGGCCATCGGGTCAGAGCCGGGAACGATCCCGGCACCCGCGTAAAGCCGTGCCTGCCGACCGCTGATTTCGGCGCAGCGGATGGCGACATACCATGCACCGTCTCCGTTTGCGTCGCACCAGCCGACCGCACCGGCATAGAAATCCCGTGCCACGGGTTCAAGCTTGCGGATCAGATCCGCCGCCCGCGCCATGGGCATGCCGCAGACCGCAGGCGTCGGATGCAGGGCCGAGGCCAGAAGGACCGAGGGCGTGCTGTCATCCCTGAGCCGCCCCTCGATCCGCGTGCCCAGATGCCACATGCTGCGGGTCGAGGTGACGCGCGTGCCCTCGGGACAGCCCAGTTCGCGGCAATGCGGGGCAAGGGTGTCGAGAATCGATTCGACGACCAGCGCGTGTTCGCGGTGATCCTTGTCCGATTGGGCGAGAGCCTCGGCGGCGGCGCGGTCGGCGACCGGATCGGTCAGCCTGCGGGCCGAGCCTGCCAGAGGATGCGAGGCGATCTGCCGGCCCCGCTTTTCAATCAGCAGTTCGGGCGTCGC
Source organism: Paracoccus sp. TRP (assembly GCF_000185925.1). NCBI lineage: Bacteria > Pseudomonadati > Pseudomonadota > Alphaproteobacteria > Rhodobacterales > Paracoccaceae > Paracoccus > Paracoccus sp. TRP. Next base: position 10,321 of record NZ_AEPN01000025.1, read on the forward strand.
CCCGCAAAGCATCCGGCCTTGCGGGTGATCGGGCCCCGAGGGCAGGGCCACACGAAATGCCGTCACGCTGCGGTCGGCATGCAGCCGCGACATCAGCGCCTCGACCGGGATCGGGGCTGGCGCTTCGACCAGCAGGGTGCGTGCCAGCACGATCTTGGCCAGCGCATCGGCGCTGCCTGCCTCTTGCTCCATGATATCAAGGGCGCGGGCGACGCTGGCGGCATAAACCTGTGCCGAGGGTTCGGCACGCAGTTGCCAATCCACCAGCGGCAGACCCTGCGGAGCGATGCCCGTGGGGGCGGGGGTATCGGCGCGGGCGCATTGCCACAGGCAATCATCGGCCTCGCGGTCAAAGGGCAGGCTGCCGCCGATCAGGTCATCTGGCGCTGCCGCCGCCAGCGCAGCCGAGATTCGCGATTGCAGGGTTGCGGCATTTCCCGGCTCCAGCCGCCGCGCTGGACCCCGGCCAAGGATACAGCCCGCAGGGCCATCGAAACCAAAAAGAGCCGGTTCAGGCACTGGCGCCGCTGTCTCGTTCGGCGCCTCGGACAGGCGGATGTTCATGTTCCATCTCAATTTTTCTTGGCGGGCATCGTCCGTTGAACTGGGTCGATTACCCATGATGCGGGGCACGCAGTCATGAGCCATGCTGCGGTCAGATCTTTCGGGGCAGAACTCTCCTGCACAGATTTGCACCAACACGGGTGGCGCGCCGCCGCGGTCCCGGCGGTCACGCGGGGCGTGGAAGGGATTGGGACCCCGCCTTGGCTGCCCGGGCGCAATCTGTCAAAGCGCCCCAGGAAAGGCAAGTAAAAAGATCAGGTATATCGTCGCAGGCAAAATGCTGCCCGCTCCGGGTCTGGGCATGTGGAACCGGTCAGCGTTTTCAGAGGTTCCGGGACATGAGCACGCAAGAGAACGACATCACCGGCACGGGTCCCGATGCAGCGTTCGAGCTGTCCACGGCGCGCGTTTGCGCAATTGTGAATATGGGTTCGGGCCGCAAGGCAGGCGGCGATATCGCAGGCGCACTGCGCGAGGCGTTGGCTGGCCGTGTTGCGGCACTGGATATCCGTACCGCCAGGGGCGAGGACCTGCCTGCCGCCGCGCGTCGTGCGGTGGAAAAGGGCTTTGACCTGATCATTGCCGCAGGGGGTGACGGCACGCAATCCGCCGTCGCCGGGGCGGTTGCGGGCAGTAATGCCGTCATGGCGGTGATCCCGGGAGGGACCTTCAATTATTTTGCCCGCGATCTTGGCTCGGGTGAAACGGTGGAAGAGGCGCTGAGGATCTTTGATGCCCCCCGTGTGCGTCCCGTCGATATCGGCGAGATGAACGGTATGGTTTTTCTTAACAATGTCAGCTTCGGTGCCTATCCGGAGATTCTCAAGCACCGTGAAAGCGTCTATCGCCGCTGGGGCCGTTCGCGGATCGCGGCCTATTGGTCGGCGGTGGCGGCGCTGTGGAACCTGCGCCGCCCCCTGCACCTGACCGTCCGGGCGAATGGTAAGGAACAGCGTTTGGCCACGGCCTTGGCCTTTGTGGCAAAAAGCGCCTATCAACTGGATAGCTTTGGGCTGCTTGAGGGTGCCGATAGCGTGCGCCGCGGCCAGCTTGCGCTGCTGGTGGCGCGGGCGCGGCGACCGGGGCCTTTGGTGCGTTCGGCCCTGCGGCTCGCATTGGGCAAGACGGCGCGTTATGCCGATTTCGACCTGATTTGTGCCGAGGAATTCCAGATCGAGACCGTGCCCCGCCACGAATATGTTGCCCATGACGGCGAAAAGACCTGGATGGATTCGCCCTTTCAGGTGCGGGTGCGTCATGGCGCGCTGAAGGTTCTGGTCCCGGCGGAAAGCAAGGGGCAGGACGCGGAATGACGCGGATCCTGCATCTTTCCGACCTGCATTTCGGGCTTGAACGCAGGTCGCTGGTCGAGCCGCTGCTTGACCGGGTCAATGCTGCGCGCGCCGATCTGGTGGTGGTGACCGGCGATCTGACCCATCGGGGCCGCTCGGCGCAATTTGCGCAGGCGGCCGCTTTTCTGCGCCGGATCGAGGCTCCGCTTATGGCGGTGCCCGGCAATCACGACATCCCCCTGTTTCGTCTGACCGAGCGGATGATGCGTCCCTATCGCCGCTGGCGCGAGACGATTGCCGAAAACCTTGAACCCATCGGCAGCGTCGGTCAGGTACGTGTTCAGGGGGTGAACAGCGTTGATCCGATGGCATGGCAGCGGGGCATCATCTCGTCCGCTCAGGTTGGCCGGGTGATCAATGCGCTTGATCCGGGCTGCGTCAATATCGTTGCCCTGCACCACCCGATGCAGCAGCGTCCGCAGGTCGACAAGGCGCTGATGCACGGGGCCGAACCGGCGCTGGAGCGGTTTGAGCGCGCGGGCGTCCAGCTGGTTTTGACCGGCCATCTGCATCTGTGGGCGATCGGGGCGTTTCTGGGGCCGGGCGGCAGGCCGGTCCTGCAAGTGCAGGCCGGCACTGCCCTGTGCGACCGGCCCGGAGATCGCCAGAACGAATTTGCCGTGCTGGAGTTTTCTGGCCCCGACCTGCTGGTCGAGCGTCACGTTGCCCCGATGACCGAGCAGGGCTTTCGCCCGCCCGAGCATCTGCGCTTTGCCCGCAAGAACGGGGTGTGGCTGCCCGGTTAGGCGGCTTTGCCCTTGGGCTCGATCCGGATCGCCGTACCCCAGGGATCGCGGAAGGTCTCGGCCCCAAGGGCCTGCAACCGATCCGGGTCGGCGGCCAGCACTACCTCAGCCAGGCCGGTGGAATCGGCGCTGCGCAGCCCGGCGCCACGGCTGTGCCAGATATTGCCGGCCAGATGGTGGTGATAGCCACCGGTGGCAAAGAAGCTTGCTCCGGGCATATGGGCCATACGGTCCATGCCAAGCTGGTCCATGTAGAAGCGCTCGGCCTCGGCCACGTCGCCGACTTGCAGGTGGACATGGCCGACGACGCTGCCTTCGGGCGCGCCGGTCCAGGGGCCGTTTGCTGCACGCAGCAGACCCTGCAGGTCCAGCGGGATGGTATCCATCTGCACCCCGCTGCCGGTGTGCTGCCAGCTGTCACGGGGGCGGTCTGCATAGATCTCGATCCCGTTGCCTTCCGGGTCACGCAGATAGATCGCCTCGCTGACCAGATGGTCCGAAGCACCGTCCAGCGTGATCCCCAGTTCCGCCACATGCCGCAGCCAGCGACCCAAAGCGGCGCGGTCCGGCAAAAGAAAGGCGGTGTGGAACAACCCGGCCTCGCGCGGGCGGTGGCGGGCGGCTCGGTCCTGGCGCAACTCGACCAAAGGCAGGCCCGCGGCACCAAGCACCGTCTCTTTGCTGCTGCCAGAGATACGCTCAAGCCCGATGACCGAGCGGTAGTAATCCCCGACACGGTCGAGGTCGTTGACGATCAGCGCCACGCGGCTGACCTGAATGGGGGCATCACTGGTAGCCATTTGAGGTCTCCGTTATCTGGGTTGGTGCTAAGATAGGCTTAGCCATGATGGCATGAAATGGCGGCAATCGGGGAACACTGTCCCCAATCAGGGGATAATTGGTGCGGTTGCCTTCGCCCCCGCGCCGACGCATGATGCGGGGCCTTTCGCTTGCCGGACCCCGATGAAGCCCCGCACCCCCAAAACCGCACCCAAAACTGCACCCCGACCGCAGCCCGAACCCGCGCCACTTGCCGCTGATCCGGGGCGGATGGAGATATTTCTGGTCGCCACTCCGGGGCTGGAAGAGCCATTGGCCGCCGAGGCGCGCGAGCTTGGGTTTGATACCCGGATCCAGCCCGGCGGTGTGACTTTTACCGGCGGCTGGCCTGAGGTCTGGCGCGCGAACCTGAAAATTCGCGGCGCGACGCGGGTGCTGGCACGCATCGGTGCGTTTCGCGCCATGCATCCGGCGCAGCTGGACAAACGGGCGCGCCGCTTTCCCTGGGCCGACTGGCTGCGCCCGGACGTGCCGGTGCGGATCGAGGCCACCAGCCGCAAATCCCGCATCTATCACGCTGGCGCAATCATCCAACGGATCGAGGCCGCCATACGTGACAGTATCGGTGCGCCGATCGCCGAGGACGCGCCGGTCACGCTAAAGGTCCGGATCGAGGACGACCTTTGCACCCTCAGCCTTGACACCTCGGGCGAGTCGCTGCACCGGCGCGGCCATAAGCAGGCGGTCGGCAAAGCTCCGATGCGCGAAACCATGGCGGCGATGTTCTTGCGTCTGTGCGGCTTTAACGGGGCCGAGCCGGTGCTGGACCCGATGTGCGGCTCGGGCACATTTGTCATCGAGGCGGCTGAGATCGCGGCAGGTCTTGCCCCCGGCCGGATGCGGCATTTCGCCTTTGAACAACTGCCCGGCTTTGACGCGCAGTTGTGGGAACGTATGCGCGCCGCCCCCGCCATTCCGCCTGCGCCCGCAGCGATCCGCTATCACGGCAGTGACCGTGATGCAGGGGCGATCCGTATGAGTCGCGAAAACGCGGGTCGCGCCGGGCTGGAAAGCTGGACCCAATTCGAGAATCTGCCAATCAGCGATTTGCAGCGACCAGAAGGTCCGCCCGGCCTGGTCATCATCAATCCGCCTTATGGCGCCCGCATCGGAAACAAGGGGCCGCTGTTCGGTCTGCACGCCGCCTTGGGCGAGGTGCTGCGCGAGCGTTTTTCCGGCTGGCGTATCGGACTTGTGACCAGCGATGCCGCCCTTGCCCGGGCCACGGGACTACCATTCTACGAGCCGGGACCCTATATTGCTCATGGCGGGTTAAAGATCCGCTTGTGGCAGACCGGGCCTCTTTAGGTCGGGAAAGTCTTTTTGAAATTGCCGCATTTATACGATCTGCTGCGGGACTGCGCACCCGGCGGCAAGTACGATGGTTAACTAATAAGCGCAGGAGAACAGCAATGGATATTCGTTTTGATGGTAAGGTCGCGCTTGTTACCGGGGCCGGTTCGGGACTGGGCGAAGCGATTGCGCTGGAGCTTGGCGCTTCGGGGGCGACCGTAGTCGTCACCGACCTGCACGAGGAATCTGCCCGTGCCACCGCCGGCAAGATCATTGCGGCTGGCGGCAAGGCCGAGGCCGTAGTGGGCGATGTCTCGGACCCGGAACAGGTCCGCAAAGCTGTCGAGGCTGCCAAAAAGCTGGGCGGGCTGCATCTTCTGGTGAACAATGCCGGCATCAGCGGTCCTGTCGAACCGACTGGCGACTACCCGCTGGATGGCTGGAAAAAGGTCATCGACATCAACCTGAACGCGGTGTTTTACGGCATGCGCTACGGCATCCCGGCCATTCTGGAAGCTGGCGGAGGCGCGATTGTGAACATGGCCTCGATCCTCGGTTCGGTCGGGTTTCAGGGGGCCGGTGCCTATGTGTCGGCCAAGCACGCCGTTGTCGGTATGACCAAGAACGCGGCGCTGGAATATTCGTCCAAGGGCGTCCGCGTGAACGCGGTTGGCCCGGGCTTTATCGACACCGCGCTGCTGTCCCACATGGATCAGGAGGTCAGGCAGGCGATGATCGCCCGCCATCCCATCGGCCGGCTTGGCCGCGCGGAAGAGGTGGCAAGCCTGGTTGTCTTTTTGCTGTCCGACCGCGCCAGCTTCATCTCTGGCAGCTATCATCTGGTGGATGGCGGCTACACGGCCCAGTAGGCCGCATCAGTCCTTGTCGTGTCGGCTGGCGCGTTTGCGCGCCGGCCAACGCGGAAGGGCGGGAATTTCCAGCACATCGCCGGGCGTGACGGCCGAGGCCAGCCAGATCAGGTCGCGCCGCGCCATGGCAATGCAACCGGCGGTCGGGAAGCCCGGCCGCCGCCATTGGTGCAGAAAGATCGCCGAACCCCTGCCGGGTCGGGCATCGGGCCAGTTCCAGTCAGTGATCAGCACGATATCGTACAGCGGATCAGGCCGCCGCATCGCCTCATGACTGGGGGCGAAAGGTGCGCGGACCGGATGATTATAGGCCGGATGGCCTGATGCGTCGCACCACAGATCCCCCGGCACGATAGGCCGCGCCCAGCCATTGGGCGGGGGCAGCCGGTCGGGGCGATAAAGCAGCCCGACGATCCGATGCCGGCCGGTGGGGGTGGCTCCGTCTCCTTCGCGCTTGTCGGCCCGGATGCCTCCGCGCCCGACCGAGCAGGGAATGACCCGCGACCCTGCACGCAATCCCATCGGCGTCAGCAGCAGCCTCACAGCAGATGACCCGATTTCGCGGCTTTGACATCAAGATAGGCCGTATTGTGGCGGTTCCGGGGCGTGATCAGCGGCACACGCTCGGCTACGCTGATGCCGTGACTTTCCAGCATGGCGACCTTTTTGGGGTTGTTGGTCATCAGCCGGACCGAGGAAAAGCCCATCTTTCTAAGGATGCCCGCGCCGATACGAAAATCGCGTTCATCATCCTCAAAGCCAAGGCGGTGATTGGCCTCGACCGTGTCAAATCCCTGATTTTGCAAAGAATAGGCGCGCATTTTGTTGGCAAGGCCGATGCCGCGCCCCTCCTGGTTAAGATATAGCAATACGCCCTCGCCGGCCTGACCCATGGCGGTCAGCGCGGCATGCAGCTGAGGTCCGCAGTCACATTTCAGGCTGCCCAGCACATCGCCGGTGAAACAGGCTGAATGCAGCCGCGTCAGCACCGGTTTGGCACGCGAAGGGGCGCCGATCTCGACCGCGTAATGTTCTGCCTCGCCATTGTCGGGGCGAAAGATATGCAGGCGGGAATTTTCGGCCGAAAGCAGGGGCAGGCGGGCGTCGGCGACAGGTGCCATCACTGCCTCGGTTGCCATCTGTGCAAGCGCCGGACCGGGCGAAAGGCGCGTCAGCCCCTCGGGTGGCTCGGGGACCGGCACGACCAGAACGGCGGGTAAAAGCTGGGCAGATTTCGCCAGCGCGATCCCGGCGCGATGGGCGTCCACCTGACCGTCGCGGGGGCTGCGAAAGGGGCCTTTCATCGGCGTCATCAGATCGCCAGCCGGATCGGCCACGGCCCTGAGCCACGCCAGACCGGCATCCGGCGGCACCTCGATCCGTGCAAGATCCCGGTCATAGACCCGTACCTTCAGCGTTCTGGCGCGCGGTTCGGTGATCGCCAGAACCGCAGGCCCAAGGGCGCGCATCGTCTCCAGCCGGTCGGGGCGCAGCGTTTCGACCGCAGCGACAAGCTGGCTGCCGATGATCACCGGCAGGCCGATGCGCAGATCGGCGCGGGCGCGCGAAAGTGTTTCGGTCAGGGTCGGGATAAGGGTCATCGGGCCAGCTTGGTTGAAACAATCTGAAACATAGGACGGATTTCCGACAACTCCATGTGAGAATTGCTGCAAACCGCTGGACGCATACCGCGCCCCGCCGCAGTTTTCCGCCATAACGCCATAGGAGGCAAGAATGGCCGGACTGAAAAAGATCCTGTTGGTTGATGACGAAGAGGACCTGCGCGAGGCGCTGGCCGAGCAATTGGTCGCCACCGAGGATTTCGAGGTGTTCGAGGCCGGTTCGGGCCACGAGGCGGTCGAAAAGACCAAAGGCGCGATCTTTGACCTTGTGGTGCTGGATGTCGGCCTGCCTGATACCGACGGGCGCGAGCTGTGCAAGCGCCTGCGCAAGCAGGGGGTCAAATGCCCTGTCGTCATGCTGACCGGACATGACACCGATGCCGACACGATCCTTGGCCTCGACTCGGGTGCGAACGACTATATCACCAAGCCGTTCAAGTTCCCGGTCCTGCTGGCCCGGCTGCGTGCGCAGCTGCGCACGCATGAGCAGTCCGAGGACGCGATCTTCCAGCTTGGTCCCTATACGTTCAAGCCGGCGATGAAGATGCTGATCGACGCCAAGGACCGCAAGATCCGCCTGACGGAAAAGGAAACCAATATCCTGAAGTTCCTTTACCGCGCTCAGGACGGGGTGGTGCCGCGCGATGTGCTGCTGCACGAGGTCTGGGGCTATAATGCGGGTGTGACCACGCATACGCTGGAGACCCATATCTATCGCCTGCGCCAGAAGATCGAGCCCGATCCCTCGAACGCGCGGCTGCTGGTGACCGAATCCGGCGGCTATCGTCTGGTCGCCTGATCACAGCCCGCGTCAGGGAACCCACGCGTGGTTTGCGGGTTTTAACGCCAAGCCCGGTGGCCGGAGGATGCGGCCACATGTTTGCCCGGTCCCGGCCCCTGCCGGCGGCCGGGTTTTCGTTGGCGCGGTCCAGGTGGATATTTGAACACGGAAGAAGTCATGGGCCGGTGAAAGCCGGCTGCCCTGGTTCGGCCGGTGGACAAGGGGCCGCTGTGCCCCTAGGGTCCGTCCCGGAAAAGGAGCCGCCATGTTCACCATCGCCACCTGGAACATCAATTCGGTTCGCCTGCGCGAGGCGCTGGTCGCCCGCTTCCTGACCGAGGAGGCGCCCGATATCCTGTGTCTGCAAGAGACGAAAAGTCCGGTCGAGAATATCCCGCTGGAGGGTTTTCGTGCCCTTGGCTATCGCCATTTCGTCGCGCGTGGGCAAAAGGGCTACAATGGCGTCGCGATCCTGTCGAAACTGCCTATCGAGGATGCGGGCGACCGCGACTATGCGGGGCTGGGACATGCCCGGCATGTGGCGGCGCGGCTTGAGAACGGCGTTACCATCCACAATTTCTATGTTCCGGCAGGCGGTGACATTCCCGACCGTGAACAGAATATCAAGTTCGGCCAGAAGCTGGATTTCCTGACCGAGATGCGGGACGTCTTTCATGCCGACAAACCTGCGCGTTCGATCATGGTGGGTGATCTGAACATTGCTCCGCGCGAAGATGACGTCTGGAACCATAAGGCGTTGTTGAAGATCGTCAGCCACACTCCGATCGAGGTCGAGCATCTTTCGGCTACGCAGGATGCCGGGAAATGGGTGGATATCACCCGCAAGGATATCCCTGAGGGCTTACTTTACAGCTGGTGGAGCTATCGCGCCCGTGACTGGGATGCCGCCGACAAGGGACGGCGTCTGGATCACATCTGGGCAACGCCGGATATCGCCAATGCGGGCCATGGCAGCCGCATCCTGCGGCCGCTGCGTGGCTGGGAACAGCCAAGCGATCATGTGCCGGTACTGGCGAGCTTTGACCTCTGAGGCGGCTTGCCTCATGGGTGCGTAACCTTGCATCGTGTCCATGGCTGCGCCATCTAAGAGGCAACCCTTTGTAATGAGGAAATCTGATGCTCGAGCTTGGCTCTGCCCCTAAAGACGCGACCGCCTCGGCCGATATCATCAAGGACGTGACCGAGGCGACCTTCATGGCCGATGTCGTCGAAGCCTCGATGAACGTGCCGGTAATTGTCGATTTCTGGGCCCCATGGTGTGGCCCGTGCAAGACGCTTGGTCCCCAGCTTGAGGCCGAGGTTGCCCGCCACAAGGGCCGTGTCCGCATGGCCAAGGTCAATGTGGATGAAAACCAGATGATCGCTGGCCAGTTGCGGGTGCAGTCGATCCCGACCGTTTACGCCTTTTTCCAGGGTCAGCCGGTCGATGGTTTCCAGGGTGCGATCCCGCAAAGCCAGATCAAGCAGTTCGTTGACAAGCTGGTCGCTCTGGGTGGTGATGACGGCGGGCTTGCCGAGGCGCTGGAAGCGGCCGAGAGCATGATCACCGAAGGTGCGCCCGAGGATGCGGCCGAGACCTTTGCCGCTATCCTTGGCGAAGAGCCCGAGAATGCTGCTGCCTGGGGTGGTCTGATCCGCGCACATCTGGCCGCCAACGCTGCGGACCGCGCCGAAGAGGCCTTGGCGCAGGTGCCTGCCGCCGTGGCGGGCTCGGGGCCCGTCGAGGCCGCGCGCGCGCAATTGCAGCTGACCCGTCAGGCCGCAAGCGCGGGCCCTCTGGACGAGTTGCGCCAGAAGGTCGAGGCCGATCCCGCTGACCAGCAGGCCCGGTTCGACTATGCTGCTGCGCTGCATGCCGCCGGTCAGGTCGAAGAGGCGATCAATGAGTTGCTTGAGGCCTTTCGTCGTGACCGGGAATGGAACGATGGCGCAGCCAAGGCCCAGCTTTTGACCATTTTTGATGCGCTCAAGCCCACTGATCCGGTGGCGCAGAAGGGGCGGCGGCGGCTGTCCTCGCTGATCTTTGCCTGAGATGGCGCGGGGCATCGACCTGCCCGAAACGGTTCCGCTGTTCCCGTTGCCGGGCGCGGTCCTGATGCCGCGCACCCGCCTGCCTTTGCAGATCTTTGAGCCGCGCTACCTGCAGATGATCGAGGATGTGCTGAAGACCCCGTCGCGGCTGGTCGGAATGATCCAGCCGGCCGAGGGCGGGCTTGAGGCTTTGGCCCTGGTCGGTTGCGCGGGACGGATCGTTGCCTTTTCCGAACTGGACGACGGGCGGCTGATGATTTCGCTGAAGGCGCAGTCTCGTTTCCGGCTTGGCGAGGTGCGACCGGGCTTTACCCCCTATCTGCGCGGTCAGGTGGACTGGCGCGGCTATGAGGATGATCTGGCCGTTGAGGCCGAAGAGGACCCGGGCTTTGAGCGTCAGCCCTTCATGGCGCGCCTGGGCCGCTATATGGAGCAGCGCGACCTGTCCACCGATTGGGAGGCGGCCGAAGCCTCGGATCCTGAAACGCTGGTCAATTCGCTGTCGATGCTGCTGCCGCTGGCGCCCGAGGAAAAGCAGGCGCTGCTGGAGGCGCCGACGCTGGCCGAGCGTCGGGCGCTGCTGGAAGGTCTGTTGGAATACGCCCTGCATGGCGGCGATAATGAGGAGATGCTTCAGTGACCGAGACGACCGAACGCGGCTATGACCGTCATATGCTTGAGGCGCTGGTCTGCCCGGTGACGCATACGACGCTGCGCTATGATGCCCCGGCTCAGGAACTGATCTCGGATGCTGCCGGTCTGGCCTTTCCGATCCGCGACGGTATTCCGATCATGCTGTTGAACGAGGCGCGTCAGACCCGTGCCTGAGGCCGGAAAACAGGGGCGGACGCACGAGCAGCTGGGGAAGGCTCGCACGCCCGCGCCGCGGTCAGAGTCCGCAGATCTCGGACCGCACCAGAAAGCGCCGCTCCCGACCGTTGTCCAGGCTGAACATGCCACCGCGGCCCGGCACGACGTCGATGATCAGGCGGGTATGCTTCCAGGCATCGTATTGACTGGCTGAGATATAAAAGGGCATGCCGCCGATCTCGCCCAGTTTCACGTCGCGTTCGCTGATGCGGAATTCGCCCTGTGGATAGCACATGGGCGAGGACCCGTCGCAGCAGCCCCCGGACTGATGAAAAAGGACTGGGCCGTGCTCGGCGACGATCTCGGCCAAAAACGCCAGCGCGGCGGGGGTGGCGGAAACGCGGTCCATGGTTCTGGTCCCGATCAGGGGGGAAAGGCGGCCCCATCGCGGGGCCGCCCTGTCGGTCAGAAGAAGCCCAGTTTCCTGGGTGAATAGCTGACCAGCATGTTCTTGGTCTGCTGATAATGGTCGAGCATCATCTTATGCGTCTCGCGCCCGATGCCCGACTGTTTGTAGCCGCCAAAGGCCGCATGGGCGGGATAGGCGTGATAGCAGTTGGTCCAGACCCGACCCGCCTTGATGCCGCGGCCCATGCGGTAGCAGGTATTGGCATCGCGTGACCACACACCGGCGCCAAGGCCGTAAAGCGTGTCATTGGCGATCTCCAGCGCCTCGGCCTGATCCTTGAAGGTCGTGACCGAGACCACCGGACCAAAGATCTCTTCCTGGAAGATGCGCATCTTGTTATGGCCGCGGAAGATCGTCGGCTCGATGTAATAGCCGCCCGACAGTTCGCCGCCCAGATCAGCTGCCTTGCCGCCGGTCAGAACCTCGGCATCTTCTTTCTTGCCGATGTCGAGATAGCTGAGGATCTTTTCCTTTTGCTCGCTCGACGCCTGCGCGCCGATCATGGTGTCGCTTTCGCGCGGGTCGCCCTGCTTGATGGATTTGACCCGCTGGACTGCGCGCTCCATGAACCGGTCATAGATCGATTCCTGGATCAGCACGCGCGACGGGCAGGTGCAGACCTCACCCTGGTTCAGCGCGAACATCGCAAAGCCTTCCAGCGCCTTGTCGAAGAAGTCGTCGTCTTCGCGCGCCACATCGGCAAAGAAAATGTTGGGGGATTTCCCGCCCAGCTCCAGCGTCACCGGGATCAGGTTTTCAGCCGCATATTGCATGATCAGCCGGCCGGTGGTGGTTTCCCCGGTGAAGGCGATCTTGGCGATGCGGCTCGACGAGGCCAGAGGTTTGCCTGCCTCAAGCCCAAAACCGTTGACGATGTTCAGGACGCCCGGGGGCAGCAGATCGCCGATCAGGTTCACCCAGACCATGATGCTGGCCGGGGTCTGTTCGGCGGGTTTCAGCACGATGCAGTTGCCGGCAGCCAAAGCGGGGGCCAGCTTCCAGCACGCCATCAGCAGCGGAAAGTTCCACGGGATGATCTGGCCGACGACACCCAGCGGCTCATGGAAGTGATAGGCTACGGTGTCATCGTCGATCTGGCTGATCGCGCCTTCCTGAGCGCGCAGCACCCCGGCGAAATAGCGGAAATGGTCAATGGCCAGCGGCAGGTCGGCGGCCATGGTTTCACGGATGGGCTTACCGTTGTCCCAGGTTTCGGCCGTGGCGAGCAGTTCCAGATTCTGCTCCATCCGGTCGGCGATCTTCAGCATGATATTCGCGCGCTCGGCCGGGCTGGTTGCGCCCCATTTTTCCTTGGCGGCATGGGCGGCATCCAGCGCCAGCTCGATATCGCCGGAATCCGAACGCGCAATCTGGCCGATTTCGGCCCCGGTGATCGGCGTGGTGTTGGTGAAATACTTGCCCGAGACAGGCGCCACCCACTTGCCGCCGATGAAGTTGTCATAGCGTGCCTCGAAAGGCAGCGCGTTCACGCCCCGGAAGGGATGCGTCTGATCGTTCGGCATCTTGTTTCTCCTCTCATCCCGGCTCCTCCTGCCGGTTGCCTGAAAGGGTGGGGTGCGCGCCGTAACCGGTCAACTTGGGGGGCTGCATCGCCGCGCCGATGTGTTTCAGGGGCGAGACACTCGCCCCGGATTTTCCTCGATCCCCAGCCGTGCCATGCGGCGGTACAGCGTCGCACGCCCGACCCCCAGCGCACGCGCCGCGGCCGAGACGTTCCCCTGTGTCCGCGCAAGGGCACGAATCACGGCTGCACGTTCGGCGCGTTCAAAGCCTGACCCTTCGTCCTGGCGGCCTAAAAGGTCGGCGGCCGGGCGGGGGCGCAACTGCCCCTCTTTCTCAAGGCCAAAGGCGCGGCGTGCGGCGCGGTTTGCGCCGATGGCCAGATCATCCTTGTCCACCGCGATCAGCAGCGTTCCGTCCTCGGCACCTTCGGCCCCGGCGGTGATGATGCGCGCGCCGGGGAACGAGGCGCGAAAGAACGCGGCCTCGATCGCCCGGGCGCTATGGGCAACCTGTGCGGCGATCAGCGCGTTCAGGCGTTCGGTGTGATCAGCGCGCGCAGAGCTGACGTCGAGTGCAGCGATGATCCGCCCGTCCGGTCCCCAGATCGGGGCGTCCATACAGGACAGGCCGGTGTTGCGGGCATAGAAATGCTGATCGCGGTGGATGGTGACCTGCCGACCTTCGGCCAGACAGGTGCCGATGCCATTCGTGCCCTGCACCTCTTCGGACCAGTCCATGCCGCGCCACAGGCCCCAGCCGCGAAAGGTCGCGGCATCCCCCTCGCTGACGCGATGTTCCAGCACGATGCCGTCCGCATCTGTCAGCAGCAGGTTGCAGCCCGTGGGGCAGACCAGTTGAAACAGCTGGTCAAGCTGTGGCCGGGCGACGGCGATGAAACGGTCCATACGCTCGATCCGCCCGGACAGTTCACGCTCGGTCAGGCGGCGGGGTTCGGGCGGACGCGTCGGGTCCAGCCCGTGCTTGAGCATCGAGCGGCGCCAGCTTGCCGCCAGCCGGCTGACAGCGGCGGGCGATTGCGAGGCCTGCACCACGCGGTCTTCGTGGCGCAGCGGGGGTGATGCAACCGGGCGGGTCTCGGGCAAGGCTTCCTCCCTTCCTTACACGATTCCCGGAATATTGCCTGCCCCGACGTCGTGGGGCAAGCAATGCTTTCGTCCCCCTTTTGGCTTAAGGGGTGACCGTCACCGTGCCGCTGTCCGACCAGGCGCGGTATTCGGGCCGGTACATATCCTCGACGCTGGCGGCGGGTTGGCGGAAATCGCCGGGCGTCACGGCGCGGACGATATAGGCCAGCTTGAAGCTTTCCGCCGAGGTCCAGGTCAGCGCGGCGGCAAAGCGGTCGGCGCGGAACTCGGACATTTCGGTCGAGGTTTCTGCCTCAAGCCAGTCGAGCGACGACACATCGCCTGCGCGCAGCAGGTTCGGGTTGTCGATTTCCCACCCTGCGGGCAAGGGGTCCGCGATGACCAGACGCCCGCCGCCTTCGGAGTGCGGATAGACCTCGACCACCACCACCATGCGGGTGCCCTGCTTCACCGTCTCGGGGTCAAGCGGGCTGCCCTCCATGCTGAAATAGCTGCGCGAGATCGTGTAGCCTTTCCCACCCGCCGCAACCGGGCCTTGCGGCTTGCCGGTCGCGGTCAGCGTCACCTCAAGCGGGCGGTCGCCGTTATTGGCGATGCTGGCGTCCGCAGGCAGGTTCACCACCGGCTGATTCAGCGCCACCCCGTTCAGCGTTGCCGCCGGGGTCGAGCTAAAGAGCGATTGCGCCGCCAGCACCGTCCAGACCGCTTCTTGCGTCGAAAGGCTGCGTCCGGCCTCTTCGGCGTGGGCGATACGCTGGGCGATCTGGCCGGACAGGTCGGTAGTATCAATCGCCTGCGTTTTTGCCTCGGCCGCCAGTGCCAGAACAGCAGAGCCGTCGCGGAGCTTGGTGCCGTAATCGGCGCGATAGGAATAGGCCTCGGGCGCGCCGAGGTTCAGCAGGTTGTGCGCCTGCGTGAACATCCGGTCCGCCCGCTGCTGGTCGCCGTAAGAGGCCAGTGCCGCACCAAGGTTCGCCGCCGCCATCGGGGTCGAGAATGACCCGGCTGCGGTATCGGCATAATAGCGCAGATCACCCACCGTCGCCGCCCGTTCACGCGCAAGTACAGTCAGTGCATAGGCAAGGGCGGCGTTTTCATCGGCCGAGGCGGCCCCGGGTTCGGTAGCGTAATTGGCGCGGTTGCGCAGGTTGTTGATCGCCATGTCGAATGCGGTGTCGGGAACCCGATAGCCAGCAGCCCGTGCCCGCGACAGGAAGTCGGTGACATAGGATTCAAGCCACAGATCGCCGGAATCTGCGTACCACAGGCCGAAACCGCCGTTCGAGCTCTGGCGGGTCAGGATCTGGTCGATTGCCCGCTGGACCTGCTTTGAGGTGTCCTCGCCCTCCATCCCTTCGGCGGCGGCAAGGCTTGGCAGGTAAAGCAGTGGCATCGCGCCCGAGGTCAGCTGCTCGGTGCAGCCATAGGGATAGCGCGCAAGCCGCATCAGGGCGCCCGCCACATCCAGCCGGCCATAGGGGCCAAGCGCGGCCGTCACCTCGGCCCCTGGCAGCATGGACTGCATCAGCGTGGGCGGGATGGTCAGGCTTTGGCCCGGCTCGATGACCAGACGGTCCTGACGCTGGATATCGGCCTCGTTCAGCGAAACGGGGATGGCGATATCCTTGGTCAGTGCCTCGCCATCGGGCGTGGTCAGGGTAAGCCGCAGATTGGCAATCCCTTCGGCCTCGCCTGCTGTGACGGGCATCTGGACCTGCGCCTCGGCTTTTTCGGCCAGCGTCACGCTGTCCACGGGCAGGCTGGTCGTCAGCGGAGCCGAGCCGCTGACCTGTTCGACCGCCAGCCGCACCTCGCCCGCAGGACCCGAGGCATGGGTCAGGCGCAGCCCGACCTGTGCCCGGTCTCCGGGGGCAAGGAAGGCGGGGGCGGTGACGGTCATCACCACCGGATCGCGCACCAGAACCGAGGCATCGGTCTGGCCGACGCCCTTGGTGGACCAGACCACGGCCATCAGGCGCACTTCGCCGTTAAAGTCTCCGACCGGGATCTCGACCGTGACGGTGCCATCCGCGCCCACCGTGACGGGCCCCGAGAACCAGCTCATCAGCTTTTCGGTGGGCGGAGGTGCCTCGGTACTGCCGGCAAGGTTTGCGTCACCCCCTTCGCGCAGCGCGCCATCCGGGGCGCCCGTCGGCATGATCAGACGCCCGTAAAGATCGCGCAGCGCGACGCCCAGACGACGCTGGCCGAAATAGTGCTGCGAGGGGTTCGGCGGCTGAAAGCGCGTCAGGTTCAGAATACCCTGGTCGACAGCCGCGATGGTGGCATGAACGGTTTCGCCTGCCGCGCCATCAACCTTGAGCGTGACCGGAATCACGCCGCGCGGCCGGGTTTCGGCCGGGGCTTCAAGGCTGGCTGCAAGCTGGCGATCGCCCGGGTCAACTGCGGCATGGGCCAGACCCAGCGCCCGGACCGGCTGGCGGTCGCCGGGCTTGGTGTCGCCCAGCGGACGGATGGCGCTGACGGTGATATAGACGCCGGCGCCCCATTCATCTGTGACGGGCAGGTCCACGGTATTGTCGCCCGCCTTCAGCGCCACGGTCTGCATCGACACCAGCCGGTTCGACAGGACCGAGACGAGGCCCAGCCCGTCGCTGGCGGCCTCGACCCGGACGCGTGCGGTGTCGCCGCTGCGATAGGCGGGCTTGTCCAGAACGACCTTCAACCGGTCTGGTGTCTCGGTGCCGGAATTGGCGATAGCGCCCCAGCCAGCATAGAACCGGGCCGAGCTGGGACCGCCCTGACCCGAGGCCAGCTCCGCCACCAGTTCATATTCGCCCCATTCGACGGGGGCCGAAATCTCGGCCGGGGACTCGCCCGGTTCTGCCACGCCTTCGGTAATGCGGGTGCGGCTGGTAATGACCTCCCAGTTCCACTGGCCGCCGAGCGAGTACCACTGATATTCGGTATCGATGCGGTTCAGGACCCAGCGCACCGGCTGAGCCTCAGGTTTCAGGTCGGGGCCGACCGCCATCAGCGCAAAGCGTGCCTCGGTGCCTTCTGAAACTGTATCGCCTTCGAACATCGGACGGATGCCGACGACCGGGGCTTCGGGCATGACGATACGCGATTCGGTGCGCTCGACCGGGCGGCCCGCGCCTTCGCGGATGTCGACCACCACCTCGGCCTGAACGGGGCGTGCGCCAAGCTGTTCAGCCTCGGGCAGCGGGATCTGCGCCTCATACCCGCCCTGTGCCTCGGTGACACCGGCGGGCAGGCTTTCGGTCACAGGCGCTGTGTCGTCGTCGTGGCGGCCAAAGACATAGCCATCAAATCCTTGCAGGCTGCGGGTCGGCGACAGGCGCAACTGCCCTTCGACCGGCAGGTTGCCAGCCGGCGCACCAAAGAGCCAGTGCGCCGACAGCGACAGATCCAGCTGGTCGCCCGCGCGGGCCGGGCCTTCCGGCAGGCGCAGGGTAAAGTCGATCCGCTCGGGCAGGAAATCCTCGACCAGTATGCGGGCGGTCGCCAAAGCGGGGCCGTCCGCCTCGGTCCGCAGTTCCAGCCGCCAGGTGCCGCGCGGGGCGTTGCCGGGGATCTGCCAGTTGACGGTGCTGCCGCCCGCGCCGGCGTCCTGTGCAGGCAGGCGCGTCGCTTCGACCCCGTCGGGACGCAGGATCACGGCGGTCAGCGGCAGGTTTTCAAGCGCCCTTGTCTCGGCATTGCGGGCAAGGATGGTGGCATTCACCGTCTCGCCGACGCGATAGGCGCCGCGGTCGGTGGTCACGAACAGGTCGATGGGCGGCGCAGGCGGCTGGCCCTCGACCCCGCGATCCGACAGGTCGAATTCAGGATCGGACAGCGACAGGAAGGCCATGTCACGCGGCGCGCGTTCGGCCCCGTCGCCCTGCCATTCGGTCACGGTAACCAGTGCTGGGGCGGCGCCTTCTTTGCCAAGCGCGAGGCCCGGCGCGAAATGGGCAACGCCCTGATCGTCGGTTACTGTCTTGGCCAGAACTTCGTTCGAGCGGCTGATCAGCGCCACCTCGGCCCCGGCCTTGGCCGAAGTATCGGCAAGGCTGCGCACCGCGACCGTCAGCCCGTCCGCGCCCGAGAAGGTCGAAATCCCAAAGTCCGAGATCACGAACCATTGCGTTGCAAGGCCAGTGTCCTGCACGCTTTCATTCTCGATCCCGGCTTCGAGGATATAGATACCGGGTTCAAGCGGACCGACCTCTGCGGGGATGGCAAGGCTGGTCGTCAGCTCCTGGTTCATGGTCTGCTGACCCATGGGTTTGGCGACCTGTGCCGTGCCCTTCCAGATCTCGCGCGACATGCGGTCGCTGAAGTAATCCGCCTGCCAGCTGTCCAGAGGTGTGGCGAACATGTCCTCGGCCATGGCGCGGATCAGGTTACGGTCCGAGATGCGCAGCAGGCGCAGGCTGATCGTGTCGGCATTGACCGTGACCATCGACAGCCGCTGATCGCCCGAGGCGGGCAGCACATAGGCGCGGCCGGGGAAACGCACCGAGGGCGCGCGGTCGCGGACATAGCCTTTAAGCGTGACATCGCGTGCCAGTGCCTCGCCATCGGCCGAGGGCAGGCCAGCGCGCAGCGTCAGTTCGACCTCTTGCCCGTGGGTCAGCCCGGCAACGCAAAGACGGTCGCCGCTGGCCTCGACCGTCAGGTCGCGACCGGGCAGGCGCAGGAATTGTGCGTAATCGGTGGCCTCGGACAGTTTGTGGGACATGATGGCGCAGAAACGCGGCATCCGGCCCTCGGCCTCGATCTGCGTATTGGTGATGCGCATGCCGTTGCGGGCTTCGGATTCCTCAAGCGCCTGCGCGATCGAGCCGTCGCCGGGCGAAAGTTTTGCCGCCAGGCGCAGTGCCGCCAGCGCATCGCGACCGCGATCCAGCCGCTCCCATGCCATGGCCAGCCACGACAGCGCCCGCGCCGCGACCGCATCCTCGCCCGCGCGCAGATAGCCGTTGATTGCCATATTGGCGATCGAGGACGACGCCTGACGGTCGCCCTGATCGCTGATGTACAGCGTCAGCCGGGCAAGGTTCGTCCAGTCCTCGGCCCGGTCGTCGCGCGCGACCAGAGAGGCCATGAGCTGCGAGGCGTAAAGCAGGCCGCCGCCGTTCTCGGCCTCGACGGCCATCTGGGCGGTGGCGCTTGGGTCGATTGCCGGATGCATGGCGGGGAAGGTTCGCGCCTGATTACGTGCGGCTTCGTGATCGGTCGCGGCGATAAAGGGTGCGGCGGCCGAGCGCGATTCCGCGCGCAGACGCTCTTCGGCCGAGGTCGCCACGACCCGGCCCGAGATCGCCCCCACAAAAGCGGTGGGCGCGCCGGTGTCAGCGCCCTTTGGGAAACAGGCACCTGCGCGTTCGTTATAGGTCAGCGCGCGGCAGTCGGCATTGGCAAGACAGGCCTGCACGCAGGCTTGCAGCGTGGTGTCAAAGATCGGGCCCAGATCGCCTCCGGGCAGGTCGGTATCCGGCTGCAGCGACAATCGTCGGTCGGGAATCTGCCAGTCCTGCGCCCATGCGCTGCCCGAGACGATCAAACCGCCCAGGATTGCGGCGAAGAGACCTTGCCGAACCAGATATGCCATTGCCCGTACTCCGTTATGCGCGCAACAATCTTCTTACACCTGAGCGCGGGCGAGGCAATCTATTCCCATTCCAGTTCGGCATAGGCAGCGGCGGCATTGCGCGCCGTGGTGGCCTGAAAATCTGCCCAGCCCTCTGACACGGGTTTCATTCCGGCGACGATGGCTGGAATCGCCTGCGACAGGGGCAGGCCATCGGCGATCGCCTTGCGTGTTTCGTCACGCAGCGTCGTCAGGTAGTGGCGTTCGGGCGTCACGGCCTCGTCCCAACTTTCGGAAACCGGGCCATGGCCGGGGACGATCAGTGCCGGTTCGGGATCTGGTTTTTGCCCGATCCAGTTCAGCCAGCCCGCCAGCGTCCCGTCAAGCGAGGGGGTAAGGCCCAGAAACACCAGATCGCCAGTGAACAGCGTCGCGGTTTCCTCGTCCAGCACGGTCATGTCGCTGCCGGTATGGGCGGCTGGGACGGGCGCAAGATGTAACTGACGAGCCCCCAGGGAAAGGGTCTGCGGTGCCTCGACCTTCTGATCCACCGGGGCGATCTTGGTGCCTGCAAAGGCGGCCGCGCCGATCTGCCGCCCGGTCGAGGCCATCCAGCTTTCCGCGCGCCGCGCCACCGCCTCGGGCAGGCGGGCATCGGCGATGATGGTGGCGCCAGCCTCGGAAAACACCTCGGCGCCCAGGATGTGATCGGGGTGCATATGGGTCAGGATCAGATGGCTGACCGGCTTGTCGGTGATCTGGCGGATCGCGGCGTAAAGCGCCTCACCCTCGGCCCGGCTGCCGCCTGCGTCGATCACCGCCACCGTATCGCCGACAATAAACGAAAGGTTGGCGATCCGCCCGCGGTTCTGGGGTGAAATCTGCGCCATCACGCCTTGATGCACATGAACCCCCGGCGCCACCTCTTGCACGGTCAGGGCAGGCAGTTCCGAGGCTTCGACGCAATGCGTCCCGCCGTTGGCCACCAGATCGCGGTGGCGGGCCAGCCAGTCGCGGGCAATGGGATCGGCCCGTGCCTCGCAATCCTCGCGCGTCTGGGCATCGCCGGCGGGCAGCAGGCGCGATTCGCAGGCGTCGGGGTGGGCGGCCAGACAGGCCGCAAGCACCAGATGAAACATCCGCTTTCCTTTCGGACAGGCAGGCTAGCACAGCGTCGCGCCGTGTTCCATCTACGACCTTTGGCGCGTTGACTGATGGCGCAAGCAGCCTAGCATCGGGCTGTCCGCATCTGCTGTGGACGCTTTGGAGGAGGAGACCCATATGGCCTGGACCAAACCCGCGCCGAAGGAAATCACCTGCGGCATGGAAATCAACATGTATGCCCCGGCCGAGGACGAGCCGGTCCTGTTCTGACCCGCCGGTGACAACCCGGGCCCGGTTCCCACCTGATCGGGTGCCGGGCCTGCCGGAGCCTTTCCCATGCGCATCGTGATTCTCGGCACCGGCGCTGGCGGTGGCGTGCCGCAGTGGAACTGTGGCTGCCGCAACTGTGACGCCGCGCGTGCAGGGCGCATTCCCGCCATGAGCCAAAGCGGGATTGCCGTTTCCGCAAATGGCCGGGACTGGGCGTTGGTCAACGCCTCGCCCGACTTGCGCCAGCAATTGGCCGTGACGCCTGCCCTGCGGCCCGAGGGGTTGCGCGGCTCTCCGATTTGTTCGGTTCTGGTGACCAATGGTGATATCGACCATGTCGCCGGATTGCTGACCCTGCGCGAAGGGCAGGGGTTCGACCTGTTCGCCACGCCAGCTATCCATGCGGTGCTGGCGGCTAATCCGATACTGTCGGCGTTGAACCCGCAACTGGTTTTGCGGCGGGCGGTGACGCTTGACACCCGCTTTGAACTTGCGCCCGGCCTTGGCGCGACGCTTTTTGCCGTGCCGGGCAAGGTGCCGCTTTACCTTGAGGGCGACGAAGTCCGAACCGATCTTGTCGGAGAACAGACCGTCGGGGTCGAGCTGACTGCCAGAGGGCGCCGCGTCTTTTACATCCCCGGCTGTGCCTCGGTGCCTGACTGGCTGCGGGCGCGGATCTCGGGGGCGGATGCGCTGCTGTTTGACGGCACCCTTTGGACCGATGACGAGATGCTGCGCGCGGGTCTTGGCGCCAAGACCGGGCGGCGGATGGGACATGTCCCGGTCTCGGGTTCCGGCGGCAGCCTTGAGGCGCTGCGCGACCTTGATCTGGGCGCGCGCATTTATGTGCATCTGAACAATTCCAACCCTCTGGTCGATCCGGCCAGCCCCGAGCGCGCCGAGGCGCAGGCGGCAGGCTGGCAGGTTGGCCATGACGGCATGGAGATCGTGCCATGACATCAGCCGACCGCCACGCGCAGACCCGCGCCGGATTTCATGAGCGTCTGCGCCGCATCGGCGCCGAGCGTTACCATGACCGTCACCCGTTCCATAAACGCCTGCACGGCGGGCAATGCACGCCGGACGAGGTGCGGGCATGGGTGATCAACCGCTGGTACTATCAGTCGCGCATCCCGATGAAGGACGCCGCCTTCATGTCGCGCGTCGAGGACCCGCAGTTGCGCCGCATCTGGCGTCACCGGATCGAGGATCACGACGGTGATCCCGATCAGGGCGGCGGAATCCGGCGCTGGCTTGCGCTGGCCCATGCCGTCGGGCTTGATCCCGATTACGTCGCAAGCGGGGTGGGCGTGATGCCGGCAACGCGCTTTGCCGTTGATGCCTATGTCCGTTTCGTGCGCGACATGCCCTTGCTTGATGCGGTGGCCGCCAGCCTGACCGAGATGTTTGCGCCCAGGATTCATGCCGAGCGTATCGAGGGTCTGCTGAGGCATTACGATTTCGCCAATGAGGCCAGTCTTGCCTATTTCCGTAACCGGCTGAGCGAGGCCCCGAAAGATGTCGAATTTGGCCTGACCTATGTGCTTGACCATGCTGACACGCGGGAAAAGCAGGACGCGGCGGCTGCGGCGCTGACCTTTAAGACCGACGTTCTGTGGGCCCAGCTTGACGCTTTGTGGCATGGCTATGTCGAAGGCCGTATTCCCCCGGGCGCATGGCAGCCGGGCGAGGGGATGTTGAACCCGGCGCTTGCTGCTGCTGCGGTTTCATGAGCGGCGCGCGCATCAGCGGCGCTGCGGTGCCCTATCTGCCGCGCGGGGTCAGGCTGCATGACGACCGGGTGCGCGGTTTGCGCGTGTTGCTGGCGCCCGAGCGGGTGATCCAGCTTGATCCGGTCGGCCACGCCATTCTGTCAGAGCTGGACGGCAAGCGCAGCCTTGCCGAGGTGATCCTGACACTTTGTTCCCGCTATGACGCCCCGGCCGAACAGATCGAGGGCGATGTGCAGGAGTTTCTGCGTGATCTGGTCGACCGGCGTATGGTGTTTCTGGACGGAGGCGCGGCATGAGAGGCGATTGCGTTCCCCGCGACATCGACGGCAACCCGGTCAGCGTCGGCCTGCCCATGGCGATGCTGGCCGAACTGACGCATCGCTGTCCGCTGGCCTGTCCCTATTGCTCGAACCCGGTCGAGCTGACGCGGGTCAGTGCCGAGCTCAGGGCCGCGGAATGGGCCGATGTGTTCCGGCAGGCCGCCGATCTGGGGGTGCTGCATGTGCATCTGTCGGGGGGTGAGCCCGCCTCGCGTCGTGACCTGACCGAGATCGCCGCTTCGGCCCGGGATGCGGGGTTATATGTCAACCTTATCACATCGGGCATCGGCCTGACCGAGGCGCGGCTGCGTGAACTGGATGGTATTGTGGATCACGTCCAGCTGTCGTTGCAGGGGATCGACGCCGAGACGGCCGACTGGATCAGCGGCTATGGCGGCAGCTTTTCCCGCAAGATGCAGGTGGCCGAATGGGTGCGTGCGCTGGGCTTTCCGTTGACGCTGAATGCGGTGGTCCATCGTCAGAACCTCGACCGCCTGCCCGAGATGATCGACCTTGCCGAGCAGTTGGGCTGCCGCCGCATCGAGGTGGCGACCGTCCAGTTTCATGGCTGGGCCGACCTCAACCGCCGCCCGTTGATGCCGACGCAGGCGCAGGCAGTCCGTGCGCGCGAGGTGGTGGATGAGGCCCGCCGCCGTCTTTTGGGCCGTATGGTCATCGACTATGTGCCCGCCGACCATCTGGCGGCCTATCCGAAAAGCTGCATGGGCGGCTGGGGATCGACCGGGCTGAACGTGGCGCCCGATGGCACGGTCCTGCCCTGCCATGCCGCGCAGACCATCGCGGGGCTGACGTTTGAAAACGTGCGCGAGGTGCCGCTGGCGCGGATCTGGCATGACGGCGCGGCATTCAACGCGTTTCGCGGTACCGGCTGGATGCCTGAGCCCTGTGCCTCATGCGACCGGCGCGAGATCGACTTTGGCGGCTGCCGTTGTCAGGCCATGGCGTTGGCCAATGACCCGCGGGCGACCGATCCGGTCTGTTCACGCTCGTCCCTGAACGCCCGGCTGCGCGCCAATACCGAGGCCGAGGCGGCCAGCGATTCCACCGTTCTGGTCTATCGCCGCATGACGAGGGAGAAGCGATCATGAGACCGGCTGTTCTGCTGACGGCGCTGATCCTTGCTTCGGGTGCTGCGGTGGCCGGGGTGACGAACCCGATGCAGCCCTCGCCCCTGTGGGATGACATGCGGCTTGCCGTCATCGGCACCGAGGAAGAGCCGCCGACCGACCCGGCGATCTTTGACCTTGACGCGCCGCCGCGCGCCGACAACCCGGCGCTGGTGCCGGTGCGGATCACCCAGCCGCCCGGGGCCCCGGCGATCCGGTCCCTGGCGCTGGTGGTGGACGGCAACCCCGCCCCGGTCGCGGCCGAGTTTACCTTTGGCGAGGCGCTGATGCCCCTGGATTTTGAGGTGCGGGTGCGGGTCGACAGCTATTCCGACCTGCGCGCCATCGCCACGCTTGCCGACGGGCGCAAGGTGATGGCGGGGCGCTATGTCAAGGCTTCGGGCGGTTGTGCGGCCCCGGCGGGCAAAAGCATGGACGAGGTGCGCGCCACCATGGGCGAGATGCGCTTTCGTCAGGCCGAGGACGCAGGCCGCCAGATTGGCACGCTGATGATCCGGCATCCCAACTTTTCGGGCCTGCAGCGCGATCAGGTGACGCTTTTGACCATCCCGGCCGAGTTCATCCAGACGCTTGAGGTGAAACAGGGTGATGCCATGCTGTTCACCATGGATGCCGGGATTTCGATTTCCGAGGATCCGGTCTTTCGCTTTGCGCATACACCCGGGCAGGGGCCGGTCACGGTTCATGCCGAGGATACCGAAGGCCGGGTCTGGGATCAGTCTTTCTGAAACCGGGCCGGACAGCCGCCAAGATGCAGGGCCAGCGCCCCCAGTGTGCGCGCCTCGGCCGGGTCATGGGTGACAAGTACAGCCCCCGCGCCGGTCCGGTTCAGCAGCGCATCGGTCAGGGCCAGCATTCGTGCCGCTGTCGCGGCATCAAGCGAGGCAAAGGGTTCGTCCATCAGCAGGATATCCGGTCCGGCGGCAAAGGCGCGCGCCAGCGCCAGCCGCCGCTGCTGGCCAACCGAAAGCTGGCGGGGGAATTTCGTCTCATGCCCCTCAAGCCCGACCTCTGAAAGCCAGTCGCGTGCAGTCGTTGCGTCGCAGCCGGTGGGCAGGGTGATGTTCGCTACTGCATCGCGCCATGGCAACAACACCGCCTCCTGGAATACCATGGCGAGGCGTTCGGCACCCTGCAACTGGCCCTGATACTGCCGGTCCAGCCCTGCGAGGATGCGCAGCAGCGTCGATTTCCCGATGCCAGAAGGTCCCAGAATAGCCAGCCGCTCGCCCCGCGTGACGGACAGTGTCAGCGTCCCCAGCACCTGCCGGGGACCAAAGGATTTCGCTTCAAGGTCAAGCCGCATCCTGCCTCCAGCGATTGGCGCGGCGTTCTGCCGGGCGCAGCAGGAACAGGTCGATCGCCAGCATGACGGCGACAAAGGCCAAAGCCCAGGCCAGCACGCCCTCGACATCAAAGCTGGAAAACAGCAGGTGGATCTTGAACCCCACCCCGTTTGAGCGGCCCAGGAATTCGACCACCAGCACGATTTTCCAGATGAGCGAGATACCGGCCCGCGCCGCCCCGGCGATATGGGGCGCAAGCTGCGGCAGCACGATATGACGCAGCCGGGTCAGGGGTGACATGCGAAAGACACGGGCCATATCGTCCAGATCGGGGCGCAGCGCCCGCGTGCCCTCACGGATCATTACCGTCACGACCGGGATCTTGTTCAGTGCGACGGCCAGGATGGCGGCGGTCTCGTTCAGGCCGATCCAGATGTAGCACAGCACGATCACCACCAGCGCCGGCACATTCAGCAGGATGATCAGGCCGGGGTTCAGCCAATGATCCGCTGCCCGGCTGCGCCCCATCCACAGCCCCAGCGCCATTCCCGCCGCCATCGCCAGCGCGAAACTTGCCGCGACGCGGAACAGGGTCATGCCGCCGTTCAGCCACAGCTCGCCCCCCGAGGCAAGCCGCAGGATCCGCGCCGCTACCTCCCATGGTGCGGGCAGGGTCTGGGGCCGGTCGGTCAGCTGTGAGGCAAGCGTCCACAGCACCAGCATGGCAAGGACCGACAGCACCCCCGGCACAAGACCGGGACGCGATGGACGAGAGTTCTGCGTCTGCGTCACGCCAGCCTTACTCCGGCCACCAGAACAGACCTTCGGGCAGGGCGGTGACGCCTCCGGTCAGCTCGTCCCCGCCAAGCTCGGCCATGGTGGCGAACATCTTTTGCGCGTTTTCGGCATCGACCGGGCCATGGGCGGGGATACCGGCGCGCCAGCCTGCCTTTAACGCCTCAAACTCGGCATCATCGGCGGCCTCCATGATCGGGCGCAGATCCTGCCATGCGGCATCATCCCTGGCGAGGATGTCTTTGGCGCTGCGCGAGGCGCGGGCCAGCCCTTCGGCCAATTGCGGGTTCGAGGTGATCCATTCATCGCGCAGCACATAGCCCAGAAGCGGCGTCGAAGGATCCAGCCCCAGATCGCTGGCCGCTGTCTCGACATTGATGATCTCGCGCATGCCACGTGCCTTCATCTTGGCCTGAAAATGCCAGAAGTTGATCGCGGCATCGACTTCGCCCGTTTCGGCGGCGTTCAGGATCATCGGCGGCGCGCCGAATACCTGCTCGGTGACGCCTGCCAGATCCTCTCCCAGCTTTTCGCGCGACCATGCGCGCAGGATCAGCCAGCTTTTATCGACCGGGCCGCCGGCTATGCCGATCTTTCTGCCCTTCAGATCAGCCAGCGACTGCACCGGGCTGTCGGCGCGCACCATTACCCCGCCAACGGCAGTAGAGTAGGGCAGAAAGCGGAATCCTGTCCCGCGCGAACGCTGCTGGGCCACCCACAGCCAGTCCGAGACGATGGTATCGACCTCTCCGCCCTGCATGGCGACCTGAGTGGCGGGATTGCCGGCCAGAATCAGCGGCAGCAGGCGAAAGCCGTTCTCGACATCAAGGCCGCGCCGGCGGATCGTTTCGATTTCCCAGTTGACGGTGCCGTTCTCCAGCGTGCCGATGCGGATGGTGGGAAGTCGGGCATTGCCTTGTGAGTAGGCAGGCAGGGCCAGCCCGACAAGGGCCGCGGCCCCCGCCAGGAGGGTGGTTCTGCGGCTGAATTGCATGGTCTTTTCCCCCATCGATACGGTCAAATTGCCATGGCCCGGAGTTTCGTCCAATACCACCGAAGTTGTAGACAGATGGTACCCGACGGTCCAACAGGCTTGCGCCAGCGGGCTGCGGTCTTAAGATGGCCGCATCAAGGCCGGCTTGCCAATCCCCGGCCCTCTGTCGTTTCTTTGGGAGGAGAACGATGGCCTCAGCCGAAATGCAGTCGCATGACCGTGCCGCAACGCCAAGGCTTACCGCTGACCGAGTCCGCGAAATCCTGATCGTGGACGATCACCCGCTGATGTGTGACGCCTTAGCCCTGACATTGAAGATCAGCTTTGGGCTAAGGAATGTGCGCACTGCGCGCAGCCTGGCTGCCGCGCAAGAGCAGATCCGCAACCAGGGCGCGCCGGATGCGGTGATTCTGGACCTGAACCTGCCGGATGCCAAGGGTGCCGAAGGGCTTGTCATCCTGCGGCGCCAGATCCCGGATGTGCCAATCACCATGATCTCGGCCGATCTGGAAAATGCGATGATCTCGACCGCCATGGCGGCAGGTGCACAGGGCTATATCAGCAAGTCCCTGGGCCGCGAGGCGCTGGTCGACAGCCTGCGCCGCATGTGGGAGGGTGAGCGGGTAACCCCCGACAGCTATCAGCCCGACCATGACGGAGAAGAGGACGCGGCCCGCGCCGAGCTGGCGCGCCGATTCGCAACGCTGACGCCGCAGCAGATGAAAATCCTGCGGCTGATCTGTCAGGGCAAGGCGAACAAGGAAATCAGCTATGAGCTGTCCATCGCCGAGGCCACCGTCAAGACACACATCACCGCGATCATGTCCAAGATCAACGCCCGCCGCCGCACTCAGGCGGTGCTTTTGGCCAATAGCGTCAGGCTGTTCGACCCCGCATGAGCTCTGCCTCGCCCGAACCATGGCCGGGCAGCCGGGGGTCCGGCGAAAACGAGGCCGCCGACCAGCAGGTCAGGCGGCCTCCGCCTGCGCCGATTGCCGTGTCTGAACCGGCCGACGGTCCTGATACCGCGCAGCGCATCGCCGCCGCCATGGCGCCGCTGAAACCGGCGCTGGTTCTGCTTTTCGGCATGCCCGCCGAGGGGCTGCCCGCCCTTGGCACGGCCTTGCGCGAAGCCATGGGCGAGGGGTGCCGTGTCGTCGGCTGCTCATCCGTGGGCGAGATCGGGCCACAGGGCTATTGCGCCAGGACGGTGACGGCGTTGGGTTTTCCTTCGGCCAGTTTCCGGGTCGGGGTCTGCCTTTTGCGCGATCAGGCGCTGGTGCCGGTGTCGGAATGGATGGCGACGCTGCGCAGCTTTCACGCCGATTTCCGCCCTGATCTGCGCC
Source organism: Paracoccus sp. TRP (assembly GCF_000185925.1). Lineage (NCBI taxonomy): Bacteria > Pseudomonadati > Pseudomonadota > Alphaproteobacteria > Rhodobacterales > Paracoccaceae > Paracoccus > Paracoccus sp. TRP. The sequence continues at coordinate 38,908 of NZ_AEPN01000025.1, forward strand.
GCTCCAGCTTTGGCGTCCTGCTGGCTGATGCGCTGGCCCGGCAAGAGGATGTGCTGACCGCGACGCTTGATGCGGCGATCCCCGGCCTGCCTATCGTCGGAGGGTCCAGTGCCGAGGGCATGCGCTTTGAGCCGACCTGTCAGATGGTCGATGGCGTGGCCCATCCCGGTGCGGCGCTGTTCTTGCTGATCGAGACCGACCTTGTGGCGACCGAGGTTTCATTCCAGCACTTCAGCCCCACGGACCGGCGCGCGGTGGTGACCGCGGCTGACCGGCACAGCCGTGTCATCCAGCAATTGAACGACGAACCCGCGGCACAGGAATATGCCCGGCTGGCCGGTATCCCGGTCGAGGCCTTGACACCGACCGAATTCGCCCGCCACCCGCTGCTTCTCAAGACCGGGCGGCGCCATCACGTCCGTGCCATCCGTGCGGTTACGCCCGAAGGGGGGCTGCAACTGCTGTCCGGGATCGAGGCCGGCCATATCCTGACCATCGGGCAGGCGATGGACATGACGCGCGGCTTTGCCGAGACGCTGGACGCGCTGCCCCGTCCGCCGCTGATGGTTCTGGGCTTTGACTGCGTGCTGCGGCGACTGGCGCTGGAGCGGGCGGGAATGGACAAGGAGATGTCCGAGCTTTTCGCCCGCTATCGCGTGGCTGGTTTCAACACCTATGGTGAGCAATACAGCGGCATGCATGTGAACCAGACCTTTGTCGGCATGGCGCTGATGCCACCGGCGCCGAGCTGACAGATGTTTCTGCGCGACGACGACAGCCCGCACCGGCGGGTCGAAAAGCTGACGCGCATCGCCGATGTGCTGGTCGAACGCATCGACCGGCTTGAGGAAAGCCGCGGCTCGGCATGGTCGATGTTTCAGGCCGCCGTGGCGCTGGAACAAGAGGTTCAGGCCCGTACCCGAGAGCTTGAGCAGGCGCTGGCCGACCTGTCCGAGCGCAACCGTGAACTGGCCGTCGCCCGCGCTGCCGCCGAAGAGGCGAACCGCTCAAAGACCCGCTTTCTGCGCGCGGCAAGCCATGATCTGTTGCAGCCGCTTTCGGCGGCCAAGCTGTTTCTGTCGGCGCTCAAGGACACCTCGCTGGATCCGTTGCAGCGCGAACTGACCGACCGCCTGTCCGGTGCCTTTGAATCGGTCGAAGAGCTGATGCACGCGGTGCTGGATATCTCACGCCTCGACAGTCAGCGCATCGAGTTCCAGCGCAAGCCCGTCGATCTGGGTGAGCTGTTTCGCCGCCTTGCCGTCGAATATGCGCCGATGGCCGAAGCCAAAGGCCTGCGGCTAAGCTTTGCGCCGACCTCGGCGGTGGTGGAAAGCGATCCGACCTTTCTGCGGCGGATTGCGCAGAACCTCATTTCGAATGCGATAAAATACACCGAGCACGGTGGCGTTCTGGTAGGTGTTCGCAAACGTGGTGAGCGCGCCTGGCTGGAAACCTATGACACCGGTATCGGCATTGCCGCCGCAGACCGTGCCCGCATCTTTGATGAGTTTCAGCGCCTGGGGCGCGAAAACAGCGCGCCGGGGATGGGGCTGGGTCTGTCTATCGTGCGCCGTGCCTGTGCCAAGCTTGGCCACCCGATCGCAATGGACAGCGAACCTGGGCGCGGCACCGTGTTCCGTGTCAGCCTGCCGCTGATCTTGGCCGGATGCGAGCCGACGCGGCCCGAGCGGTTTGATACGGCGCCGTTGCTGCGCGGCCTTGTTGCGCTGGTGGTCGAGAATGACGAGGCGATGCGCCGCGCCCTGCAACTGGTGCTCAAGGACCAGCTGGGCATGGTGCCGCGCGTCGCAGGCGGCATTGCCGAGGCGCTGGCGCAGATGGGTGATGAGCCCCCGGATGTGGTGATTGCTGACTACAATCTCGACAATGGCGACACCGGGCTGGATGCGATCATGGCGCTGCGCGAGGCGGCGGGTCGCGCGCTGCCGGCCATCGTCGTTTCGGCCCGGCGTGCCTCGGAACTCAGCCGGGCCTGCGGCCAGATGGGCGTGCCGGTGCTGGAAAAACCGATCCGCCCCGAGGATCTGCTGACCATGCTGCAAAAGCTGCTGACCTAAGACCAAAGCACGAAAGTCCCGGCGGCAGGCTTTCGCCGCGCGTTTCGCGGGGGCAGAGTCGCGAACAGGGAAGGGGAGACATCGCATGAGATTATGGCCGGGCCTTGCGCTGATCGGACTACTGGCCGTGCCGCTATGGGCGGGCGAGGCGGGTGACCTTGTCTTTGCCGACCGCGGCCCCTGGGACCTGTCGCAGGGAGGGCTGACCTGGGTGCTGCGCCAGACCGGGCCCGAGGCAGGGGATTTTAAACCCTTGGGCGAAGGGACGGTTACCCTGCAGGCGGTCACCGACCCTGCTGATGGCAAACCGGTGCTGGAACTGGCCGAAAAGACCGATCGCATCACGCGCCGCATCGGTCCTTTCCCTGTCTCGGGTGGCGATCCGGCGCTGGTGTTCTTTCTGGAAAACATTTCGCGCGATATGGCGATGCTGACCGGTGGCAGCCCCTTTTACATTCGCAACCGGCTCAAGGACGCGCTGTTTCGCGGCGGAGAAGTCCGGCAAGAGGGCAATGCGACCGTGGCGGTTTTTGCCCCTTTTCGCGGTGACCAGAACAGTGGGCGGATGCACGGCTTTGACAGGTTGGAGCTAAGCTTTACCTTTGGTGACCCCAAGCAGCCGATCCGGCGTATGCTGGCGCAGACTGGCCCCCTTGAAGGCGGCCTGCCAGCCTATCGCAGCGAAATGGTGTTGAAATGATCCGGGCAACCCTGACAGCCGCCCTGACGCTTTCGGCCGGCATGGCCTGGGCGCAGGCGGTGAATGATTATCCGACCAATGCGCGGGCCGATTACGTTTTCGTCTGCATGGCGGCGAACGGCCAGACGCGCGAGATGCTGGACAAATGCAGCTGTGCCATAGATCAGATCGCCGAGATCCTGCCCTATGAGGATTACGTCGCGGCCGAGACGGTGCTGGCCATGCGTCAGGTCGGCGGCGAACGTGCCGCTGTCTTTCGCAATATGGGCACCAATGAAAAGGTGGCGAATTTTCACCGTGCCGAGGCCGAGGCCGAGATCCTCTGCTTCTAATCTGGACAATGCCGGCATCCCGCGCTTCCCTGACGGCGAAACGAACAGGAGATAAGCGATGGATCTGGGGATCAGAGGCAAGCGTGGCCTCGTTTGCGCCGCGTCCAAGGGGCTGGGCCGGGCATCCGCCGAGGCCCTGGCCGAGGCAGGGGTTGATCTGGTCATCAACGCCCGCGGGGCCGACGCGCTTGAGGCCGCAGCACACGAAATCGCCACGAAACACGGCGTTTCGGTCACGCCGGTTGCCGCCGATATCACTACCGGGGAAGGCCGCGCCGCCGTGCTTGAGGCGCTGGGTGGGCGGGCCGATATTCTGGTCAATAATGCCGGCGGTCCCCCGCCTGGTGTGTGGACGGACTGGAGCCGGGATGATTTCATTAAAGCCATCGACGCCAATATGCTGACAGCTGTCGCGCTGATGCAGGCCCTTGTGCCCGGTATGATCGAGCGTGGCTGGGGGCGGGTGGTGAACATTACTTCGCAATCGGTGCGCTCGCCCATCCCGGTGCTGGGGCTGTCGAACACTGCCCGTGCGGGCCTGACGGGCTTTGTTGCGGGCATGTCGCGTCAGGTGGCTCCCCATGGTGTGGTGGTGAACAACCTGCTGCCCGGCATTCATGCGACCGACCGCGCGGACAGTCTGGACAGTGGCGTTGCCAAGGCCGAGGGCATCAGCCTTGACGAGGCACGCCGCCGCCGTGAGGCAACGATTCCCGCCCGCAGCTATGGCCAGCCCGAGGATTTCGGCGCGACCTGCGCGTTTCTTTGCAGCCAGCATGCGCGGTTTATCATCGGGCAGAACATCCTGCTTGATGGTGGAGCACTGAACGTCACCGTCTGAGGCTTGCGGGCGGCATTAGCCTCTTGCCAGAATGGTGCCGTCCGGCTACGACAAAAGTAGGAAATCGGGAGACGCTGGCGCACCGCCAGGGCCGAAGGAGCAACCGCCCCGGGAATCTCTCAGGCAAAGGGACCGTTTTCCTATGTACGCTCTGGAGAGAGACGGCATCCGCCGTCCGCCGAAGGGATAACGATCTCAGGCGCCCCCGTTCGGGGTAGGGACAGAGGGGGCATCTAACCGGGCGGGATTGGTCCGCCCGCAAGACAGGGGATGCCCATGGCCGAGCTTCGGCGTACGATGCTGTATGATCTGCACCTTTCGCGTGGCGCGAAGATGGTGCCCTTTGCCGGTTGGGAAATGCCGGTGCAATATCCGATGGGCGTTCTGAACGAGCATCTGCACACCCGCGCCCATGCCGGTCTGTTCGACGTCAGCCACATGGGCCAGGTGATCCTGCGCGGCCCGGGCGTGGCCGAGGCGCTGGAGACGCTGGTGCCGACCGATGTTCTGGGGCTGGCAGAGGGACGGCAGCGCTATGGTCTTTTCACCAATGCTGTGGGTGGCATCCTTGACGATCTGATGATCGCCAATAAGGGCGATCACCTGCTCCTGGTGGTGAACGCTGCCTGCGTGGAACAGGATATCGGGCATCTGCGTCAGCTTGAGGCGCAGGGCATCTCGGTCGAGCCAGTGACGGATCGCGGCCTGCTTGCCCTGCAGGGCCCCGAGGCGGAGGCGGTTCTGACCCGCCTTGTCCCCGGCGTGGCGGCGATGCGCTTTATGGATGTGGCCGAGTTCGACTGGCAGGGCGCGACACTATGGGTCAGCCGCTCGGGCTATACCGGTGAGGACGGGTTCGAGATCTCGGTCCCCGCCGATCACGCCGTCGCCTTTGCCGAGGCGCTGCTTGCCGAACCCGAGGTCGCGCCGATCGGGCTTGGTGCCCGCGACAGCCTGAGGCTGGAGGCCGGGATGCCGCTTTACGGCCATGACATGGACGCCACCACCACGCCCGGCAAGGCTGGTCTGGGCTGGTCCATTCCGAAGCTGCGCCGCGCGGGCGGTGCACGTTCGGGCGGTTTCCCTGGCGATGAAGAAATTCTGACCGAACTGGCCGATGGTCCGTCGCGTTTGCGCCGCGGTCTGCGTCCGGAAGGGCGTGCGCCGATCCGCGAAGGGGTCGAGATCTTTGACGCGCCCGAGGGCGGCGAATTGCTGGGCCGGGTCTCGTCTGGCGGCTTTGGTCCCTCGACCGGAGGACCGATTGCCATGGCGATCCTGCCGGCCGTTCTGGCCGATGGCACGACGCTTTGGGCCGAGTTGCGCGGCAAGCGCATTCCGGTGGCCATCACCCCGCTTCCTTTCCATCAACCAAGCTACAGGCGCTGAGAGGCCAGGCATGTTGAAATACACCGAAGACCACGAATGGCTGAAACAGGACGGCGATGAGATCATCGTCGGCATCACCGCCCATGCCAGCGACCAGCTGGGGGATGTCGTCTTTATCGAACTGCCCGAGGTCGGCCGCGAAGTCGCAGAGGGCGAAGAGATCGTGGTGATCGAATCAGTCAAGGCGGCCTCGGATATCGTTGCTCCGGTTGCGGGGGTGATCACGGCGGTGAACGAGGGGCTGCCCGATAACCCCGGTGCCGTGAACGCCGATCCTGCGGGAACGTGGTTCTTTCGCATCAAACCGGCCTCGGTCGATCTGTCCGGTTTCATGGACGAGGCGGCCTATCAGGCGCTGATCGGTTGAACTGGCCGGGCCTTGCGGCCCGGTGCCTGCCGGGGCTGACCGCCCCGGCAGGCGGTGGATATTTGAACACGAAAGAAGCCCGGCGGGGCGCCCGGTGGCCGGCCTGTCGAATGAGCGCGAGCCTTGCGCCGGGAATGCGGCGCAGCCTTTCGAAAATCTCTGTGAACATTAGATGCATCGAGGCCTGTGATGGGTAAGTGGACCCCGACCGATTATAATCCCGACGATTTTGCCAATCGCCGCCACATCGGACCTTCGCCGGCCGAGATGGAGGCAATGCTGAAGGTTGTGGGCGCAGCGACGCTGGACGACCTGATCTCTCAGGCCGTGCCGGCGAGCATCCGGCAGGACCAGCCTTTGGACTGGCCGGCCTTGTCCGAGGCGGGATTGCTGCAGCGCATGCGCGAGGTTGCAGCCAGGAACAAGGTCATGACCAGCCTGATCGGGCAGGGCTATTACGGGACCGTGACGCCCCCGGCAATCCAGCGCAATATCCTTGAAAACCCGGCGTGGTACACCGCCTATACCCCTTACCAGCCCGAAATCGCCCAGGGCCGGCTGGAGGCGCTGCTGAACTTTCAGACCATGGTTGCCGATCTGACCGGCCTGCCGGTGGCGAATGCCAGCCTGCTAGACGAAGCCACCGCCGCGGCCGAGGCGATGGCCATGGCGCAGCGCGTTGCCAAGTCCAGGGCCCGCGCCTTTTTTGTCAGCGAGAACCTGCATCCTCAGACCATTGCCGTGATCGAGACCCGGGCTGCGCCTTTGGGTATCGAGATCATCCGGGGCACGGAATGCGACCCTTCAGAGGTCTTTGGCGCGATTTTCCAGTATCCAGGCACCTTTGGTGAGATCCGCGATTATACCGCCGAGATTGCGGCCCTGCACGAGGCAGGCGGGGTCGCGATCATGGCGACCGACCTTCTGGCGCTGTGTCTGCTTAAAGAACCGGGCGCGATGGGCGCTGATATTGCCATCGGCTCGGCGCAGCGCTTTGGCGTGCCCATGGGCTATGGTGGGCCGCATGCTGGCTTTATGGCCTGCCGCGACGAGATGAAGCGTGCCATGCCGGGGCGGATCGTCGGTGTTTCGATCGATGCCAAGGGCAACCGCGCCTATCGCCTTGCCCTGCAAACCCGCGAGCAGCATATCCGCCGCGAAAAGGCGACCTCGAACGTCTGCACCGCGCAGGCGCTGCTGGCGGTGATGGCCTCGTTCTATGCCGTGTTCCACGGGCCGGTCGGGCTGCGCGCCATTGCCCAGCGGGTGCATCTGAATGCTGTCACGCTGGCCGATGCCCTGCGCGCCGCCGGGGCCGAGGTTGAGCCGCAGGCGTTCTTTGACACCATCACCGTGCGGGTCGGCGTGGGGCAAGCAGGCATCCTTGCCGCCGCCCGCCATCGCGGCATCAACCTGCGCAAGGTTGGCAATGACCGGGTCGGCATCTCGGTTGACGAGACGACGGATGCGGATGTTCTGGGCCGTGTGCTGGACGCCTTTGGCATCCCGGCCCCCGCAGAGTCGGCCTCAAGCCCTGCGGTCCCCGAGGCGCTGATCCGCGAAACCGACTACCTGACCCATCCGGTCTTTCATATGAACCGCGCCGAATCCGAGATGATGCGCTATATGCGCCGCCTTTCGGACCGCGATCTGGCGCTGGACCGGGCGATGATCCCTCTGGGCAGCTGCACGATGAAGCTGAACGCGGCGGCCGAGATGATGCCGATCACCTGGCCCGAGTTCGGCGCGCTGCATCCCTTTGCGCCCGAGGATCAGGCCGCCGGCTATCATGAGGTCTTTGCCGATCTGACCGAAAAGCTGTGCGCGATTACCGGCTATGACGCCTTTTCGTTGCAGCCCAACAGCGGTGCGCAGGGGGAATATGCCGGGCTGCTGACCATCGCCGCCTATCACAAGTCCCGCGGGGAAGAGCGTGACATCTGCCTGATCCCGGTTTCGGCCCATGGCACCAACCCTGCCTCGGCCCAGATGGCGGGGATGAAAGTCGTGGTGGTGAAGTCTGCCCCGAACGGCGACATCGACCTTGAGGATTTTGCCGACAAGGCGGCCAAGGCCGGTGATCGGCTGGCGGCGGTGATGATCACCTATCCGTCGACCCATGGCGTGTTCGAGGACACCCTGCGCGAGGTCTGCCGTATCACCCATGATCATGGCGGGCAGGTCTATATCGACGGCGCCAATATGAACGCCTTGGTCGGGTTGGTCCGCCCGGGCGAGATTGGCGGCGACGTCAGCCACCTGAACCTGCACAAGACCTTTGCCATCCCGCATGGCGGCGGCGGACCCGGCATGGGGCCGATCGGGGTCAAGGCGCATCTGGCGCCCTTCTTGCCCGCCGATCCGCGCAACGGTGCGGGGGCGGTGTCGGCCGCGCCATGGGGGTCGGCCTCGATCCTGCTGATCTCATGGGCGTATATCCTGATGATGGGTGGTGCAGGGCTGACGCAGGCAACGCGCGTTGCGATCCTGAATGCGAACTATATCGCCAGCCGCCTTTCAGGGGCCTATCCGGTTCTGTTCATGGGTAACCGTGGGCGGGTGGCGCATGAGTGCATCCTTGATATGCGGCCTTTTCAGGAGCATGGGGTTACGGTGGACGATATCGCCAAGCGGCTGATCGACAACGGCTTCCACGCCCCGACGATGAGCTGGCCTGTCGCCGGCACGTTGATGGTCGAGCCGACCGAGTCAGAGACCAAGGCCGAGATCGACCGGTTGATCACAGCCTTTCTCGCTATCCGGGAAGAGATCGGTGATATCGCCGGGGGTCGGATAAGCGCCGAATCCAGCCCTCTGCGTCATGCCCCGCATACGGTTGAGGATCTGGTGGCGGATTGGGATCGCCCCTATTCGCGTGAGCAGGGCTGCTTCCCGCCCGGGGCTTTCCGGGTGGACAAGTACTGGCCCCCGGTCGGGCGGGTGGACAACGCCTATGGCGACCGCAACCTTGTCTGCACCTGTCCTCCGGTCGAAGACTATGCAGAAGCGGCCGAATGACCCGGCCCCGAGGCCCTGCCGGCACTGCTGGCGGGGCTTTTTTGGCGGTGCGAAAGGCTTGTGTTTCCCTTTCCTCGGCCACTTGACAAGCCCGGGAAGGTAGGCGAGATAGCGCGTCAATGGGGCCGTAGCTCAGTTGGTAGAGCGCATCGTTCGCAATGATGAGGCCAGGGGTTCGATTCCCCTCGGCTCCACCAAGCATAATCTGCAAGTGTTTGATTTATCGATAAACTTCTTGGGATTTTTCCCAGCCGCCCCACAATTTACCCCACACCGCGCGCTGGATGCCCTGATACTTCACGATACCGCGTTAGACTTCGCCGCGCCTCAACCCGCGCAGAAACCGGGTCGTTTTCGACCCGGTTTGGGCCTGTTGCCATGACCGTGAAGGGGGATGAGATCAGATCAGGGTTGCCCAGATCGGCAGCTTGCAGGCTTCGTGGATTTCGTCACGGCGAAGGCCAAGGTCAGCGGCAGAATAAGCGTTGTCGCCTCCAACGCTTTTCGGACGACCTGTTTCCGGCCCCGCCACCTCTCCCCGCTCCTGCGCCGCGTCGTATTCCTCGGCCAGCCGCATCTCGGCGCGGGCGCTACAGCCCCACAGGGCCGCGCACACGCCAATCCCGGCCTCGCGGCATAGGGGCAATCAAAGGGCGGTCGCCCGCCTTAATGTTCTGACTTGCACCATGCTGCGGAAAATCCCCCTTCAAACTGCACGCAAAAAAATTCACTGGTCATCGCTGGTCCCCTGCTACAAGGTTTCAGACTTTGACCCACCCCCCGGCTATGCGCCAGACCATTGACAGCGGGAAGCGCCACAAGGCCGGGGTGACGGCAGGGGTTAAATCACAAAGCGCACCCCTTGCAGCAGGTTAGCCACACAGCCCCACAGCGCCGCACACAGACGCCTTCCGGCTTCACGGCGTGGAACGCCGCAATGGCAAAGGCGCGCCCCAGCGGCCTTCCTATGGCCGTGAAGGGGTATCCCTGCACTAGCACGGCATTAGGGTAATCTTAGGGTAATCGGGGACATACCTGCTTGGCGGGCTGCGTCGGTGCGAGAAAGAAGGTGGTCGCCCGCCTCTTTTACCGATGGGGAATTGTGCATACCCGTTGCGGGTTCGATCTGCTTAAGCAGTTCCTCTGTCTGACAAATGGCATGGGTACGGATGCGTTGTGCCATGCGCTCAAACTGGTTATCCTCGGCCTGCTTGGCCTTGTGTGGGGACCTTAACATTTCTTGACATGCGTGGCCTTGCTGCTTTGCAGTTCTGGCGCTGTATCCCGCTCTTTTTCTGGCGCAAAGAAATGTCAGGTTCTTATGCGGCATTGGGCGGGCCGGAATTTTTTCTTACGGTTTAGCAGCGGGAAGCTGGGCGGCGGGTCCGGGGCTGGCGGGGCTTGGAGTTTTGCATACCCCCCCCCGCTGATCGGTCAGGCGGTTTTGATTTTCTCTTGATATTTTTCAAGTGCCTGCCCTCGCGCGCGTATTGTGCTACGATACAGCCTGCCTCAGCCGCCGCGCCTTCGAACTTCTGTATGCGGACGCTTACGCTCCACGCGCGTAATGACCGGAAGCAAATCTTCACGCTCGGCTTCGTAGCGCCGTATCACACATCTGGGCCGACGGCAAACCGATGGACCTCTCGGGCGTCACCTGGCGCTGGTATCCGGGCGACGAGATGCAGACCGCCGATCCCTTCATGGCCACGAAGATGGGAGCTTTGAGCACGCCCGCCTATCGCGGCACGGCCTATGTCGTCTTCGAGGAACTGCCGCTCTCCAGCTACGGCAACCGCCTGCCGCAGCTTTCCTTCGAGGTGTTCCGGCCGCTCGCCGATCCCGACACGGCCGAAGGACTGACCCGCGCCGTCACCATGATCCCGGCCTCGGGTGAGTTCACCTATGCCACGCAGGCCATCCGCAAATCCGCAGGCGGTGCGACACAACCCGAAAACCTGAACGCGCTGCCGGATGCCACCGACATCGTGGTGGCGCTCGACCGGCTGCAGGCCATGGTCCCGGCGGTTGAGAGCGTGAGCCTCGTCGTCGCCTGGTTCGGCGACGATCTGCGCGTGGGATCCTGCAAGGTGCGGCCCGTCGTCGAGGTGTCCGCCAAGTCGACCACGCCTCTGTCTTGGTCGGTCAACGGCGTCAGCCGCGCCAATGCCTTCCTCGTCAGCCGCGACGATCAGGATCGCCCGGTCTATGGCGGCACGCCGTCCGACTTCGCCGTCGTGCAGGCCATCCGGGAGATGAAGGCGCGCGGGCTGCGCGTCACCTTCTACCCCTTCCTGCTGATGGACGTCCCGCCCGGCAACACGCTGGCGAACCCTTACAGCGCGAATGCCGCGACGCTGGGCCAGCCGAGTTTCCCTTGGCGGGGCAGGATCACCTGTTCCCCGGCGGCAGGCTTTGCGGGGACCGTCGACAAGACGGCCGTCGCCGCCGCGCAGGTCTCGGCCTTCTTCGGCGCAGCCACGCCGGCGCAGTTCGCGATCTCCGGCGACACCGTCAGCTGGACCGGTCCCTCGAGCGATTGGGGCCTGCGGCGGATGATCCTGCACTACGCCCATCTCTGCGCGGTGGCAGGCGGGGTCGATGCTTTCCTGATCGGCAGCGAGATGCGCGGGCTGACCACGATCCGCTCCAGCGCCAGCGCCTATCCGGCCGTTACCGCCTTCAAGGCGCTGGCGGCGGATGTGAAGTCGGTCCTCGGGCCGGGCACCAAGGTTGGCTACGCCTCGGACTGGTCGGAGTATTTCGGGCACCAACCGGGTGATGGGACCGGGGATGTGTTCTTCCACCTCGACCCGCTCTGGTCCGATGCCAACATCGATTTCATCGGCATCGACAACTACATGCCGCTGTCGGATTGGCGCGATGGGTTCGACCATGCCGATGCCCTGCAGAGTTGGCCCGCGATCCATGATCGCGGCTATCTGCAGGCCAACATCGCGGGCGGCGAAGGTTTCGACTGGTTCTATGCCAGCGCCGCCGACCGCTCGGCCCAGATACGCACCCCCATCACTGACGGAGCCTCGGGCAAGCCGTGGGTCTTCCGCTACAAGGATCTGCGCGCCTGGTGGTCGAACCCGCACTTCAAGCCCCTTGCCCGTCCCACCAGATGACCTTCACCAGATCGCCACGACGGCCCCGGAACACGAACAGATGCCCGGCAAACGGGTCCTGCTTCAGCACGGCCTCGGCCTGCGCCGCGAGCGCTGCAAAGCCCTTGCGCATGTCCGTCACCCCGGCCGCCAGCCAGACCCTCGTAGTGGCCGGAACCGGGATCACGCCGTGAGACCCCGGATCAGCCGCGCCAGCGCCTCGGGATCATAGCTCCCGCTGATCCGCATCCGGTGACCGCCGGCCAGCTCGATCTCGATGCGGTTCTCGGCGACAGGCGCTGCCGCAGGTGCCTGCTCTTCCGCGACTATCTCTACCGGCAAAAAGCGCGCCTCCTCCGACGAGGCCGGAACCGACGCCGGGTCGGGCGCAAAGCGGGGATCGCGCAACCACTTGAAGATCAGGTTCGCATTGACCGTGTAGCGTCGCGCCACCTGCGCTACCGAAACGCCCGGCGCAGCCGTCTGGAAACAGATCGACCGCTTCTCCTCATCCGTCCAGAGCCGCTTCGTCCGACGCGCCACGCCATCACCATAGTGTCCACTATCGATGGTGGACACTATCCCGCACCCTCAGCACGCGGCCGGGCGGTCAGGCCGGACGGTTACTGAGCCGATGGTGTTCCTCGGCTATCGCCTTGATGTTCTTGAGCCGCGAGGTTCTGCCGCAAGTCTGGCTCTCGAAGAAATCCTCGTGCTTCTTGCCGGCCACCACTCCGCGGATGGTTCCTTTCGGAGCGGCGGAGCGCTCCGCTGGCGCTTGAAGGGATCAGGCGGGATGCCGAAAGTCGCGCAAAGCGGATTGCCGGCTGTCGAAGATATTTTCGAGACCTGATTCACCTGACACCTCCATCGGACCTCAGTCAAGCGCAGTCAGGTAAAGAAAAGATTGGCCGCAGAGCGGCCAACCGAAGGGGTGTATCAACATTTACCGTAAGGGGCTGGCCGGACAAGCGGCCCCTTTCTTCGATCCCGCCACCTGCGACCGCCAAGCAGCGTTGTGCGGACGTGCCGATGTGGACTGACCCCCGACGGTCACGTCACACTGTCATGCCCCCCGGACCTCGGCCAGAAGCCTGACCCAAGGCCACCCGCTGCCGCGGGCCGCCCGACATCTGCTTGGGCAGCGTTCCCGCCCGTCCCTGAAGGCGCGCCCGTCAGCGCATTCCGGTCAGCTTCGCCACCTCCACGAATTCGCGAACCTGGCGCGAACGGTTCGACCGCTTCCAGGCCAGGACGGTGCTGATGCGAAAGCGCGGATGGATGATCGGCCGCACCTCGACACTGCGGCCCAGGAAGCCGATCAGGCTTTCGGGATAGATGGTCACCCCCAGCCCCGCCGCGACCAGGCCCAGCAGGGCCAGCGTGTTGGACGCCTCGATGGCGATGTTCAGCGATATCCCCTCGGCGCTGAACAGGTTGGACAGGCGCCAGCGGTATTCCTCCCATTCATCGGTGTCGCCCAGGATGATGTCCTGGGCCGCCAGGTCGGCAGGCGTCACCACCGGCAGGCGCAGCAGCGCGTGGTTGCGCGGCGTCACCACATACAGCGGTTCGGTGGACAGCGTCAGGCTGTGATAGTCGGTATGGTCGAACGGCCCGATCATGTAGCCCAGGTCGATCTCGTCATTGGCCAGGGCGATCTTCTGGCCCTGCGTGCGGATATAGCGGATCTTCAGGTCCACATGGGGATGGGCCTGGCGGAACCGCGCCACCGCCGCCGGCATCAGTTCCGTCGCCGCGAATGCCATATAGCCCACGTTCAGCGTCCCCAGCTTGCCTTCCGCGATCCGCCGGGCCAGCTGGATCGAATCCTCGTATCCCCGCAGCAGATGGGCGTTGTCGTCATAGAAGCTGCGCCCGGCCTGGGTCAGCCGGACCTCGCGCGTGGTGCGTTCCAGAAGGCGGAAACCCAGCGTCGCCTCCAGCTTCTGGATGCGGCGACTGAGCGCGGACTGGTCCAAGTGCAGGCGTTCGGCCGCCCGCCGAAAGCTGAGTTCCTCGGCAAGGGTGACAAAGGAATGAACATTCTCGATGCCGGAATGATCGCTCATGGAATGTCACTCCCCGATTGATGCGTATGGCGCATGAATAATTGCTGACATGCCATTTCACTTGGGTCAAGGAACCACGGAATATGATCCCCAGAGCAGCGGATCATCGGCCCGCACGGGGATTGAAGACGGCTCGGGACACAAGGGCGCAGCCCTGCCAACCAAGACAAGGATCACGAGAATGAGCGAAGTGGACACCAAGGAACTGGACCGCCTGCTGCAGGAAGCCTTTGACACCGCCAGCAAGCTTTACAAGGAACGCGGCTTCCAGCGTCGCGTGGGCTTCGGCAAGCGTCCGGCCCTGGTCAGCGTGGACCTGGCCAATGCCTGGACCCGTCCGGGCAACCCCTTCACCTGCGACCAGGAGAAGATGGACAACGAGATCATTCCGGGGATGCAGAAGCTGCTCAAGGCGTTCCGCGCCCAGAACCTGCCGGTCGTCCACGTCACCACCGCCTATGAAATCACCGACCGCAATGCCGATTTCACCGACATGGGCCTGTGGCACAACAAAATCCCCGTGGATGTGGTTGACCTGAAGAACAAGGACCTGTGGGCCATCGACAGCCGCATCGCCCCGATCGAAGGCGAATACACGCTGCTGAAAAAGCGCGCCTCGTCCTTCCACGGCACGGAACTGGCGGGCATCCTGCGGGCCAATAACGTGGACACGATCCTGGTCACGGGCGTCACCGCCTGCGCCTGCGTGCGCCAGACGATCTGCGACGGCATCGCCGACGGCTTCCGCACCATCGCGGTCAAGGAGGCGATCGGCGACCGGGTTCCGGGCGCGGTGGCCTGGAACCTGTTCGACATCGACGCCAAGTTCGGCGACGTCCACACCGTCGATGAATGCGTGGCTTACATCGACAGCCTCGCCGCCCAGAAGATCGCGGCGGAATAAGCACTCCCGCCTGCGCCGGCCCTTGTGGCCGGCGCCTTTTTACAGCGCCCCCCGAAGACGGGCGCGAGCCAACCAACACAGAGAGGTGTCACATGGCCAGGATTGGCGTCGATGTGGGTGGGACAAATACCGATCTTGTCCTTGAATGCGCAAAGGGTGTCTTCTATCACAAGGTTCCGACCACGCTGAAGAACCAGTCGATCGGCGTTGTCCAGGGCGTGCAGGGGATCTGCACCATGGCGGGCATCGACCCGGCCGAGGTCGAGACCATCGTCCACGGCACCACCACCGCCACCAACATCACCATCGAACACAATGGCGCGGAATGCGGGATGATCACCACGCATGGCTTCCGCGACATCCTGCATATCGGGCGGCACAAGCGCCCCTATAACTTCAGCCTGCATTTCGACGTGCCCTGGCAAAGCCAGCCGCTGGTCAAGCGCCGCAACCGCATCGCCGTGCGCGAACGCATCCTGCCCCCGACCGGCGAAATCGCCGAACCCCTGGACGAACAGGCCGTGCGCGACGCCTGCGCCTTGTTCCGCAAGCGCGGCATCAGTTCCGTCGTGATCGGCTTCATGTTCAGCTTCCTCAACGACGCCCACGAGGCCCGCGCGAAAGAGATCGTGCTGGAGGAAATCCCCGGCGCCTATGTCACCATGTCGTCGGAACTGGCCCGCGTGATGCGGGAATACGAACGCTTCTCGACCGCGGCGATGAACTGCTATGTCGGGCCCAAGACCGCCTATTACCTGCGCGACCTGGATGCCCGCCTGCGCGAGGCGGGCGTCACCGCGAAGCTGCGGATCATGCAGTCTAACGGCGGCGTGTCCACGGTTGACAGCTGCGCCCGCCGCCCGATCCGCATCCTGATGTCCGGCCCCGCCGGCGGCGTCATCGGCGGCGCGTCGGAAGGCGAGATGGCGGGCACGCTCAACATCATCACCGTCGATATCGGCGGCACCTCGGCCGACATTTCCACCATTCCCGGCGGGCAGTTGAAGATCATGAACCCGCGCGACACCTATGTGTCGGGCTATCCGGTGCTGACGCCGATGATCGACCTTGTGACCATCGGCGCAGGCGGCGGATCGGTGGCCTTCATCGACGAGGCGGGCGCCTTCAACGTCGGCCCGCGTTCCGCCGGGTCCGAACCCGGTCCTGCCTGCTATGGCCGGGGCGGGGAAGAACCCACCGTCACCGATGCGCAGATCGTGCTGGGCCGTCTGGACCCCGACATGGCGCTTGGCGGCGACCTGCGGCTGGACGCGGACCTGGCCCGCAAGGCGGTCGAGGAGAAGATCGCCAAGCCCTTGGGCATGTCCGTGAAGGACGCGGCGCTTGGCATCATCAAGATCATCAACAACAACATGGCGCTTGCGATCCGGTCGAACTCCGTCGCGCGCGGCATCGACCCGCGTGAATTTTCCATCATGCCCTTCGGTGGCGCGGGTCCGCTGCATGGCGTAGCCCTGGCCGAGGCGGTCAGCGCGCGCGACGTGATCGTGCCGGTGGCGCCGGGCATCACGGCGGCCGTGGGCCTGCTGAAGACCGACCTGCAATACGAACATACCGAAGCCGGGATCCTGATCCTGAACACCGCCACGGATGCCGACATCGACCGCATCAACGGCCATATCGAAAAGCTGTGCAATGCGGTGCACGAGGAACTGGACGCCGACGGCATCGCCCGCGACGAGCAGGACCTGAAGATCATCGCGGAATGCCGTTATCAGGGGCAGGGCTTCGAACTGCGTGCGGATTTCCCCGACGGCCCGCTGACCCAGGACAACAAGCAGGTCATCATCGACAGCTTCCATGACGCGCATGAAAAGGATTACGGCTATGCCTATCGCAAGGCCGAGGTCGAGCTGATCACGCTGCGGGTCATCGGCTCGGCCAGCGTGCGCCGGATCGAGATTCCGAAGGTGCAGCCCACCGACGGATCGTCGATCGACCGGGCGCTGATGTTCGTGCGCCCGACCACCTTCGACTGCGGCCGCACGCTGGAAACGCCGCGCTATGACCGCACGAAACTGTTCGCGGGGGACCGCGTGCCGGGGCCTGCGATCCTGGTCCAGCACAATTCCACCACCCTGGTTCCGCCCGGCTATGTCGCCGAGACGCTGGACTTCGGCAACACGCGCATCAGCAAGGGGGCCTGACATGAACCAGATGACCAAGATCACCGAGGTCGATCCGATCACGCTGCAAGTGATCCGCGGCGCCTTTGAAACCATCGCCGAGGAAATGGGCCATGTCCTTTACCGGATGTCCTTTTCCTCGATCATCCGGGAAAGCCAGGATCTGGGCGCGGGGCTGTTCGACACGAACTTCAACACGCTCTGCGAATCCGAATCGACGCCGATGCATATCGGGTCCATCCCCGGATACCTGCGCGGCATCGCCGAGACGCTGGAGGACGGCGAATGGTATGAAGGCGACGCGGTGGTCCACAACCACCCCTATCACGGGTCGTCCCACACGCCGGACCTGGCCATCGTCGTGCCGGTCTTCTTCCACGGGCGCCTTGTGGGCTTTGCCGGGAACACCGCGCATCATGTCGATATCGGCGCCGCCACGCCCGGCCTGATCATCGACGTGCCCGATGTCTATGCCGAAGGGATGCTGTTCGCGGGCACCAAGCTTTACCGCAAGGGCGAACCCAACAACGCCATGTGGAACTATATCCGCCGCAATTCCCGCGCGGCGGGACAGCTGGTGATGGATATCGAGGCGCAGATCGCATCGGCCCGTCTGGGCGCGCGCCGCTTCGTCGAACTGCTGGAAAAATACGGCGAAGATATCGTCTTCGGCGCGGCCAACCAGCTGATGGATTACGCCGAGCGCATGACCCGCCAGCGGATCAGCGAGATCCCCGACGGCGATTACACCGCCGAAGGCTGGCTGGACGACGACGGCCGCAACCGCGACCAGCGGCTGAAGGTCAAGGTGACGGTGCGCGTGCGCGGGGACGAAGTCGAGGTGGACCTGACCGGATCTGCCGACCAGACCCCCACGGCCTATAACGTGCCCTTCGAAGGGTCCACCAAGGTCGCGGCCTATGCGGGGTTCCGCAAGCTGCTGCTGGACGCCGCGACATCCGACACGCGGGTGCCGTCGAACGAGGGATCGTTCCGCCCGATCAAGGTCACGGCGCCGCTGGGGTCGATCTTCAATCCCCGCGCCCCCGCCTCGGCCGAGGCCCGCTTTACCCAGTGCAACCGCATGATCGACCTGATCATCCGGGCGCTGGCCCCGGTCATGCCGGAACAGGTGATCGCCGGGTCGTCCGCGTC
This sequence comes from Paracoccus sp. TRP, assembly GCF_000185925.1. Classification (NCBI taxonomy): domain Bacteria; kingdom Pseudomonadati; phylum Pseudomonadota; class Alphaproteobacteria; order Rhodobacterales; family Paracoccaceae; genus Paracoccus; species Paracoccus sp. TRP. Next base: position 57,024 of record NZ_AEPN01000025.1, read on the forward strand.
GATCAGCTTCGCGGCTTATTCCGGCGTGCGGCCCTCGGGCGATTACTGGGTGTTTCTCGAGGTGAACGAGGGCGCCTATGGCGGGCGGCCGCGCAGCGACGGGCCGGACAGCATCGACAACCTGATGGCCAACACCCGCAACAATCCGCTGGAAGACCTGGCGATGCATATCCCGATGATCTGCGACCGCTACGAGCTGCGCGATGACGCTCCTCCGGGCGCGGGGGAATTCCGGGGCGGCATCGGCGTTGTCAAGGCCCAGCGGGTGCTGACGCCCGCCTTCATCACCCACGAATCCGAACGCCATACCGACGCGCCCTGGGGCATCTTCGGCGGCCAGGACGGGGCCTGCGGGCGCTGCACCATCAGCAACCCGAACAAGCCTGGCGAGGAAAAGGAGATGCATTCCAAGTTCTCGGGCCTGGCGGTCGGCGCCAATGACGTGATGACCTATTACAGCCCGAATGGCGGCGGCTACGGCAATCCGCTGAACCGCGCACCCCGCAAGGTGCTCGAGGACGTGCTGGACGGGTTCTGCACCCTCAAGGATGCCCGCGAGGTCTATGGCGTCGCCATCGACCTCGAGGCCGAGACGGTGGACCTTGCCGCCACCGAAAAGCTGCGCCTCGCGATGCAGCGCCAGGACTGACCAGGGGGGCCGCATCGCGCGGCCCTTTCCATATCCGGAGAAGAACGGCCGCACGACGGCCGCATGAATCCAACACACAGGGATAAGCACAATGTCACTGACACAAGACGGGCTGGCCCCGGGGCGCGACCGCACCGCCCTGATCGAGGAAAGCATCCTGCCCACCCGAGCCAACCAGCGGCCCATCGGCATGCTGGGCTATGCCTGGATTTGGGTCGGCATCGCGGTCATAATCGCCACCTATTCGCTGGGCGCCACCGGCATCCAAGGCGGGTTCAGCTTGGGCGCGGTTGCGCTGACGATCCTGGTGGCGAACCTGGCCATCGGCGCGCTGATGCTGCTGACCGCCGATATCGGCACCGAGCACGGGCTGCCCTTCGCGGTCTATCTGCGCGCGCCCTTCGGATTGCACGGCACGCATCTGCCCGCCGTCTCGCGCGGGATCGTGGCGGCGATGTGGTTCGGCATCCAGACCTATTTGGGCGCGCTGGCATTGAACGGGATCGGCGAATACTTCCTGGGCTTTTCCAACTGGTTCCTGTGGTATGCGCTTTTCGCCGCCGTGCAGGTCGCCAATACCATGCTGGGCATCAAGTCGGTCGAGCGGCTGGCCTCGCTGGCCGCCCCGGCGATCATCGCGATTTCCGCCTGGATGTATTTCACGCTGGAAGGCGTCGCGGAAACCAAGGGCCTCAACATCTGGACCTTCCGGGCGGAAGGGCAGGCGTCCCTGTTCGTGCTGTTCATCGCCAACATGAGCTTCTGGTCCACCATGGCGATCGACATCCCGAACCTGACGCGCTTCGTGAAGACCCGCACCGGCACCCGCGGCTTCCTGCAGCGCAACAAGGCGATCTTTCTAGCACAACTGGTGGCGCTGCCGGTGACGCAAGCGATGATCGCGGGCATCGGCGCGGTGTCCTTCATCGCCACCGGCAACTGGAACCCGGTCGAGGTGATCCAGGGCGACGCGCAGGGCATCGCGCTGCTGGTGCTGCTGATCCTCGTCGTGCTGGCGCAATGGTCCACCAACAACTCGGCCAACCTGATCCCGGCCGCGCTGACCTTCATCAACCTCGCACCGCGCGTCATCAACTATCGCATGGCGGTGGTCATCGCGGGCGTGGTGGGCACGCTGTGCTTTCCCTGGCAGATCCTGGACAACCTGTTCGTGTTCCTGGGATATTACGGGGCGTTCCTGTCGGCGATCGGCGGCATCATGGTCGCGGATTACTATGTCATCCGCCGCCGCCGCGTGAACGTGCCCGCGCTGTTCGACCCGGACGGGCAGTATCGCTATGCGCGCGGCTTCAACCCCGCCGGGCTGATCGCCTGGCTGCTGGCGGGGGCAGTCGCGGCCTGGTGGTCGGCCTTCGCCTTCGTGATCGGCTTTCCGCTGGGCTTCCTGCTCTACCTGGTGCTGATGCGGGCCATGGTCCTGCCCCGGCACTGGCAGGCCGAACTGGCGGGCGGGCCGGATGATTTTCTCGCAGCCTCGGTCGGCATGGACTGGGTGCATCTGGGCGGCGGGCGCTTTGCCCGGACACCCTGCGGAACCGGCGGAGCCGAAGGGCGCGAAGACCTGTAAGCGGCGGCGGGCCAAGGGCTGGTGTTCCCGGCCTGCCTTGCAGACATCACGATCCGGCAGGGCAGGTCGTGCCCTGACGGAACCGGACAGTCGGAATCACAGACAGCCTGGACCCGTGTTGCTGGCCGATGTGGTTCTGATCGGCGCGTTACGGGTTTGTTGATCCCCACGACATCGTGTATCGGTTGATCCAGGCCGATGACGTGACGGCCGCCGGGGACAACGAGATGGGCATGAGTGCCGACGGGAACTGCTGAAAATGGCGCTTCTGCTGGGAATTGACAATGGCCTCACCGTGACGAAGGCGGTGAACTTTGACGAAGCGGGGCAGGTGCTTGCCACTGCCCGGTGCCTGTTGATTTCCGTCGAGACGTGACC